>CADBQK010000444.1 GCA_902796775.1 uncultured Lachnospiraceae bacterium | reverse complement strand
TTTTCCTACAGAACCTGTGCCTTTTCCAGAGCGGCATAAGCGCCATTCAGCTGCAGGAGCTCATCCCGGGTTCCTCTTTCCAGGATTCCTTTGTCCTCAACCAGTGCGATCTGGTCAGCGTTCCGGATCGTGGAGAGACGATGCGCAATGATCAGGCAGGTCTTACCCTTTGAAAGTTTATCCAGGCTTTCCTGGATCTTTGCTTCCGTCACGCTGTCCAGAGCGGAGGTAGCCTCATCCAGGATCAGGATCGGAGGATTCTTCAGAAACACCCGTGCAATCGATACACGCTGTTTCTGGCCGCCGGAGAGGACGATGCCCCTTTCTCCGACGTAGGTATCGTAACCGTCCGGCATCTCCATAATGTCATCATGGATCTCTGCCTTTCTGGCAGCACTGATCACCTCTTCATCCGTAGCATCCGGTCTGCCGTAACGGATGTTGTCCATAACGGTACCGGCAAACAGGAAGACATCCTGCTGGATAATGCCGATCTGCCGGCGCAGGCTCTCCTGCGTCAGCGAGCGGATGTCTTTTCCATCGATCCGGATGCTGCCGGCTGAGACATCGTAGAAGCGGGGGATCAGATGGCAGAGCGTAGTCTTGCCGCCGCCGGAGGAACCGACCAGCGCAAACGTACTCCCGGGCGGAATCTCCAGAGATACATCCTCAAGGACTTTCGTCCCGTCATCATAGGAGAAGGAAATATGATCAACAGTGATCTCGCCCTTTACATCTGTCAGGATCTCTGCGTCCGGGGCATCCTGGATTTCCGGCTGCTGGCGCATGATCTCCAGGAAGCGGTCAAAGCCCGCCATTCCCTGGGTATAGACTTCCATGAACTGCATGAATTTACGAATAGGGGTCGTAAAAGTGGAGACATAAAGAGTAAAGGTAATCAGATCCACATAGGACAGCTGTTCCTTCATGATCAGGAAACCGCCTACTGTGATCACTGCCACCTGCATCAGGCCGACCGTTCCCTCTACGCCGGCATTGAAGCGGCCCATGGCCTTGTAGAATTCGACTCTGCTCACCTTAAAGGCTTCATTGGCTTCATTGAACTTTTCATCCTCCGCTGCTTCGTTGGCAAAAGCCTTGGAGGTCCGGATTCCGGAGATCCCGCTTTCAATTGCAGCATTGATCTCGCCGGTCTTAACCTTAACCTGGCGGTTGGCATTCTGCATGGCGATCCGCTGCCTGCCTCCGAATAAAATGCAGATTGGAGCCAGTATCAGCAGTACCAGGCACAGCCGCCAGTTGATGAAGAGCAGGATGACCAGTGCACCAACGATCGTGATGGAGCAGGTCAGGATATTTTCCGGACCGTGGTGGGCGAGCTCTACGATTTCAAACAGATCGTTGGTGACCCGTGCCAGGAGCACACCTGTCCGGTTATGGTCGAAGAAGCTGTAGGAAAGCGACTGCATATGCTGGAAGACATCCCGGCGCATATCAGCCTCAACCAGCGTCCCCATCCGGTGGCCGACAACCGTGACCAGATACTGGAAGATGGCACGCAGCAGATAGGCTGCAAGCATGACACCCATCACCACAAAAAACGTATGGAACATTTTTTCCGGCAGAAGAGTCTGCATCGCACTTCTGGAAACGATCGGAAAGACCAGATCGACCAGCGCGATCGCCACCGAAAGCGTCATATCGATCAGAAACTCCCGCCCATGCGGCCGGATATACGATGCAAAAATCGAAAACCTGGAGGCATTGTAATCAATTTTCTGTACCCTGTTCATATTTATCTCCCTGCAAATCTATTCAAAAGATAACGCATGAAAGCGTATTTGGTGTTTTTTACACTTCTATCAATCTATCCTTTCCATGAAAAAAAGTCAATCAGGTAATTGCGAAACTCTGCCTTTTCAGGGTGCAGCCTGCATTTCCTCATGTTCAGCCGGTTTCAGCTTCTGTCTTGCTGTATTTTCACTGGGCACAGCAGCTTATTACCGGCATTTTTTGGGGATAGCACGACGGGAATAGTAGGAGGGGCGAAGAATTAATTTGGTATGTAATAAATTTGAAATAATTAAGAAAATATATTGAAATAAATAAAAGATGTGTTATAATACTTTTGCAATATACCCTGTAAATGCCGTTGGAACGGCTGCAGGTTATTTCAAACAACATACAATAGATGTTCTGATTAGGACAGTAATAGAAACCATATGAAAGATAGGAGGAGTGCTCCAGATGTTTAGAATCCAGCATAAGGCTGCCGCCATGTTTCTTGCAGGTGTGATGGCATTTGCTTCACCGGCAGCGGCTTTTGCGGCACAGCAGTCGTCCGTGTCTGTACCTGCCCATATCCGGGTCGTCACACGGACAGCAGAGAAAAAAGAAGATAGTAGTCTGCAATTTGATGCAATCCGGTTTTTTGATTTTTCCTATAATGATGATATCGACAGGAAAATCTTTATGAAGAGGCTGGAAGATGCGCTGGCTGCCTGTACACAGGCAGGCAAAGGTTCTGAGACACAGGTCAAGGAAATGTCAGCGATCGTGAAAGCTTTGGGGAAATTCGCTAAGGATATCAAAAAGGCAAAAGTTGCGGCAGAAGAAACCGCTTTCTCTGAAGAGACATTGATGCTGCTTGCCCGTATCAGCTATGCGCAGGAAAGGACAGCCTCTGTCCGGAAGGATTACAAACGTCTGCTCAAGTCCGCTCAGAAGGCAGAACAGGAAGAGCTGGCCCGCAAGGCTCAGGAGGAAGAAGCTGCTCGGATCGCAGCCGAAAGAGCAGCAGCCCGGAGAGCCGCCGCGGCGGAAGCTGCAGCCACTGCAGCCACAGCTGCAAATGAAGCTTCTTACAGCCAGACTGCTTCCAATGCGCAAGCAGCACAGGCCCTTTCAGCAGAAGGTACCGCAGAGAATACAGCTTACCAGCAGGAGAGGGCAGGGTATGTAGAGGCATCACAGGGAGAGGATTCCTCTTATGATAATGCCAGCCAGACATACTATGATCAGGAGGCTGACAGCGCAGAGAGCACATCTTCTGACGAAAACACCGAAGAAGCAGGGTATGAAAACGATACAGCTGATGTCTCCGGTGAGAATGAAACCCTTGAAGAAAATGAAGAGCCTGCTGAGGATAC
This sequence comes from uncultured Lachnospiraceae bacterium, assembly GCA_902796775.1. The sequence goes on along the minus strand of CADBQK010000444.1, from coordinate 70 downwards.
AGAGAGTGAAGAGTCTGTATCCTATGTGGACGAGGAAGACTCCGAAGAGGCCGGTTATGAAGAGGATACT
>CADBQK010000443.1 GCA_902796775.1 uncultured Lachnospiraceae bacterium | reverse complement strand
CTGAGAATTCAGGATATGCTGTCTGTCCGTGCGTGTCCATAGTATCTTCAAAAGACAAAGGAGTTTCTGCTTGTCATTGTTCAGCATGCCGGTATATCCCCTTCTCTTCAAATCACTACAGCCTGTAATAACATCTTTCTGTTACGACATATTCATAATCGGTCAACCATCACTTTGGACCACCGTGGTCCAAAGTTTGTTATAATTCATTTGTGTCGGTCCCTCCTGATATGCTCAGAAGATCTGTTTCCAACTCCTCGAAATCATATTCCTGCCGTAGGCTAAAGTCATTAAATGTGTTATGATATCTGCCACGTTTCGTGCTAGGCTGACTGACAGCACCACTACGCATTTTACGATCAAGCCAGACTTTTACAAAGGTGCGCATTCCACGCTCGGTTTTGCGCCGATCGGGATGTTTCCGAAACCAGTCTTCAATACAGCGCAGTTCTCCCAGAAGATCTACATCAGGGTAAGATGTGCTCCATTGAAGGAACTCCTTTTCTAATGGCCTCCATTCCTTTCCGGTGATGAGCGTAATAGGCGGCATGTCTTTATATTGGAGTTTTTTACTGTTTGTAGATGTCTTGCATGTGGGTATGATCATCATTATCATGCTCCTGCATCTCCGAGATTCCAATTCTCCGGATCAATTCTCTGTTTCTCTCCAACATGTTCCAGATGCCATCCTGTGAGAGGACACCGCGCTTCAGTTTCTGCGGAAATGAACCTACCTCATCCATGGCATAATCGTCCTTCCATTGCTGACTTGTATAATATGCCTCCAGTTTCTTTATTTCAGACTGAAAATCCTCATACTCTGAAATCATCTTTTCCAAAGCATCCATCTTATGTGTTGCTTTATCCAGGATGCTCTCCATTACATAGATATGCTGCGGAACGTTTTCGCCGGCAAGACGTTTCCTGAACTGGCTCTTCTTCGCTCTGTAGTGGCTGACGATCTCATGCTCCGGAATCCAGATCTTCGCATTTTCTATACGATCAAAAACAAGCTGCAGGGCTTCGTCATCTGACAGATTTTCCGCAGCCTGTTTCCGATAAGCCTCGTACATCCACTCCGAGATTTTTATTTTCTGCTTTTGCTTTAGCTGTCCATATCTCTTGTTCATTTGAAGCAGACGTCCGTCCACCATCCTATGCTTGCTCATTTTGTTAACCCAATATGTATTTGCGACGAGGCAAGTGTTCATTCACGATTCCAATCGTCTGCAAAAATCACCATGCGATCCCGAGGCCGACGCAGCCGTAGAGTAAACATTGTTATCGAATCCGGTCATGGCAAGATGTACTATATCGCTTTCCTGATAGATCTCCAAATGTAAGACATAATGACTTTATCTGTTCATCTGCTCTTCCAGAAGAGTCTGGAAGTCTATTGCATCCATATTGGCAATTATATTCCTTGTTTTTTCATCATTTGGCCTGCTATTGTTTACCGATTCGATGGAATCTATGTGATTAGCCGGATCCGGCTGGACCGGCCGATCTGTATTATTCTGTAACATCAGCTTTCTTCCTCATATACCTTGCTGTAAAACAAGACACTTCCTATAAATGATTCAAGAAATTTCTCATTGCCGTTCATGAATTCATCAACACTGCAAGCGGATGCAGCTGTAAAGAAGCCATTGTCATCAGATCCTGTCACTGCAAAAAGGACTTTGTCGCCTTCCTGCCTAACTTCCACTTCGCCATATTCTTCTGTGGAGGTATAGCCGATCTGGCTGCCATGAAGGCGGTCCAGTTTCATCTGCTCATAGGGCAGGGTACCATCCGCCTTCTGCTCCCGCTGGCGGTCCAGTTTGACAAGAATCGGAATCTGTATCTGATCGTTGGAGAGGCCGAGCTGATTTGCCTGTGCTGCAATCTCGTCCAGCGCGGCATCACTATAGTCATCAGAATAGCGGTAGCACCAGTCGATCAGCTCCGTGATCGTGCCGTCAAGTCCAAGTTCCTGGTTATAAATCTTGATTTCTGTTTTATCCATTTCGGATTCCTCCTGGTTGCTTGTGTGTCTTTCCTACGCTATCAGATCATTTCGGTCTAAGTCTTTCTTGTAGGCTCCCAGTAATTTATTAAATTTCTCAAAGTCTATCATCTTGTCCCCCGTATTGGAATCAGCCGCTTCAGGAACTGATTATTGGGCAAAAACCATACTCACGAAACCAGTTTTTCTCTCAGGCGTCTCATGCTTTCATCCATATGAGCCACATCTACAAAAAACAGATTCACCTGAACGCCATCTTTACTTTTGAAAAAAATATCTGCGTGTCCTCTCATTGCGGCGTTAACCGGATACAAAAGCCATATCTCTGATGTGTTATATTTCTTTGAGTATGCATACATCTGATACATATCAGCCTGTGTGATTCCGTAGTTTTTCCGTGCATTGTTCATCAGGCTTTTCCACTTTGCGTCCAGAATTACAGTTGATCCATCGTCTCTCTTGATCACTATATCCGGTCTCAAAGCAAATCTTCTTGGAGAGTCAAATAGATAATATCCCTTATCCTGGCTGGATATAGTCCAATCTTTGTCTTCCAATGCTTTTCGCAGCTGCTGGGTTACGTAAGATTCAAATACCTTTTCCATTTGAAAAAGTAACGCTCTTGAGTCAGCCGCCCCCGAAAAAGTGGTAAAGCTTTTATCAAACAGGAATACTTTTGACCACTTCATTAAAATATCGTAAGCCTTGGTATTTCTGTCAATAACCACCTGAGAAAAATCCTTCTCATAGTTAAGCGAAGGACTGACCATCTCAAAATAAGATAACAGCTGTTTGATTTCTTTTTGGTTCCTGGCAACAGTTGTGGAACCGTGAAGTTTCAGCAGTGTT
>CADBQK010000442.1 GCA_902796775.1 uncultured Lachnospiraceae bacterium | reverse complement strand
CGCTGCAAGTGAATATGCCATTCCCACTGCTGCTATCAGCGAAATCCATTTCTTCATGTGCTTTTTCATTGTCATTCCTCCTGTGAAAGATTTCCTTAGCGAGGTTCGATCTGCATTATCCCTGCCCTGGATATCAATTTGCATTATCCCTTCCCTGGATTTCAATTTGCAGCATCTTTGCCCCGGGTTTCAATCTGCATAGTCTCTGCCCTGGGCTGCAAACGGAAATGCTCCCGCTTTGGATCAAATATTATCCAGATATCATAAATATAACATAATGATTTTATCACTTTTCTATTGTCTTCACAAGCAAAACCAGACTCAGCAGAATACTCTGCGGCAGAATACTGCTTGCATTTGCCTGTGACTTACAATAGAATAGTAAAAAGCGGCAAAAACAGCCTGTCTCTTTTTGGAGATGATTCTTTGGAGATGATTCAATGCAAGAGTTTCGATTCGCTCTGAAACAGACAATTCCGATCTTCTTTACATATCTGTTCATCGGAATTGCTTTCGGCATCATGATGAGTGAGGCAGGGTACGGGGTAATCCTTTCGATGCTCTCTGCTCTGCTGATCTATGCCGGCTCCATGCAGATCGTAATGGTTCCTTTACTGACGTCAGGAGCTCCCTTGTATACACTTGCGATCATGACATTTTTTATCAATGGACGCCATATTTTTTACGGCATCGGATTTGTGGATAGATTCCGGAAAATGGGATGGCGGTATCCTTATATGGTCCTGTCCCTGACTGATGAAACATATTCGTTATTATGTTCCGTCCGTTATCCGGATGAAGAAGGACTGGACCAGGACCGGGCAGCCTTTTTCATTGCCTTGCAGAATCACCTGTACTGGATATTCGGATGCTTTGCCGGGTCCTGTGCAGGAAAGTACCTGCAATTCGATATGAGAGGAATCGATTTTTCCGCTACCGCCCTGTTCCTGGTTGTTGTCATCAACCAGTGGAGAGAGTACCGCAGCAAGCTTCCTTTCCTGATTGCCCTCTTCTGCTCCGTGGTATTGTATCTTCTGCTGGGTCCGGACTATTTCCTGATCCCGGCACTCGCCAGCTGTCTGTTATTCCTGCTCCTGGCCCGCAGGCAGATCATGCGCAAGGAGGTGCTTGAATGAACGCAGTCGTTTATCCTGCTGCAGTCATTTGTATTGTCGCACTGGTCACCTGGGGACTGCGTGCTCTGCCCTTCCTTCTCTTTGGGAAAAAGCCGCTCCCCATGACGATGAAATACCTGGGACATGTCCTTCCCCCGGCTATTATGACCATTCTCGTAATCTACTGTCTCCGGAACACTTCTTTCACAAAAACACCTTACGGAATCCCCGAGATCATTTCCTGTCTGGTCGTCGTTCTCCTGCAGATCTTCCGCAGGAATATGTATCTCTCCATCATAGCCGGAACCGTCTGCTATATGATACTGATCCGGACAGGTATTCCTTTCCTGTAATAAAACAGGGGTCTGCAGCATTTTCAGATCATGCGGCAGACCCTTTTTCTATCCTGTTCCGGTACTTTCTCGTTTTCGTACTATTATCTTTTCCTCTTCATACCTGAATCAGCAGCTGACTGCCTATTTCAGCAGCTGCATACGTTCTTCATCATCAGCAAATACTTCTCTGGCGTTATCTTTTGTAACGATAACAGGTGCAAGCTCGAAAACAGGGACCTGCTTCTTTCCATTATCAACTGTGGCATCTGCTTCCGGCACTCCATCACCTCTCTGAAGTGAACGGATTACTTCCATAGTCTTTGCCACCAGTTCCTTCGTCGGCTTGGCAACAGTGCAGTACTGTTTTCCTTCCCAGACCAGTTTCACAGACTCGTTTTCAGCATCCAGTCCTGTCACCACCGGAACAGACTGCCCTGCATCTTCGCAGGCTGTCAGAATGGCACGTGCGATCCCGTCATTCGGTGAAAGGACGCCATCAATCTCCTTTTTACTGTAATTGCCGGCAAGGAGCGACTCCATCCGCTTCTGCGCTTTACCATTGTCCCAGTCCTCTGTTGCACACTTGGTGAAGTTATTCTGCCCGGAAACTACGATAATATTTCCTGCATCAATCTCAGGCTGGAGGATCTCCATGGCTCCGTTAAAGAACAGAGGTGCATTCGGATCTGCAGGACCTCCGGCAAACAATTCGACATTATAAGGCCCTTTACCCTTGAGATCCTTCAATCCGTTCAGCAGTGCCTGTCCCTGTTTTCTCCCGGTTTCCAAACTGCCGTATTGTACCACACAATCTACCGCTTCCGTATTATCTATATAGCGGTCATATCCAATCACATATACGCCCGCATTCTTAGCCTTCTCAAGAACAGATCCCAGCTGAGATCCATCTACCGGAGCCACGACGATCACCTTCACCCCATTTTCGACCATAGACTCAATTTGCTGCTGCTGTTGAGAAACCTTCTGGTCGGCTGCCTGAATGATGGAGGAAAACCCAGCTTCTCTGAGCTGCTCATCAAAAAACTTCTCAGCCTCCATCCAGTTCTGTGTCCCCAGCCAGGGGATAGAGACACCAATCGATGCATCCGCATCAAAACCAGCCTGTTCACTACGGCCGCCATCCCTCTCCCCTTCTCTGGGGAAGAGACTGGACACCGTTATTATACCTGCAACTATGACTGCGAACAGAAAAAGTAATGACCTATTCTTCATCAGAATTTCCCTCCTTCTCTTCTTTTCCGGAAGGAAACAGTTTGCCGATGATCGATGAACGTCCCGCATTCTTGTTGTGTACATCGACTGCTACCGCCGCAAGAAGAACAAAGCCTTTTATAATCTGGGTCTTGTCTGCGCCAACACCCATCAGCATCAGACCGTTGTTCAGGACTGCCATCACCATTCCGCCTATCATGGTAGCCATAATTGTTCCGACACCGCCTGAAACAGCCGCACCCCCTATGAATACGGAAGCGATCGCGTCCATTTCCCATGAGTTGCCATCGGATGGACCCGCAGCAGTTGCGCGTCCGGCAAACAATATACCTGCAACTGCAGCAAGCAGGGACATATTCATCATGACAAGAAAATAAGTTTTCTTAACATTGACACCGGAAAGGGCTGCTGCATTCTTATTTCCGCCAACAGCATATACATGCCGTCCGAAGGGCGTTTTCTGCGTAATCGTATGATAGATGATAACAAGCAGGATAAGTATCAGTCCGGGAACAGGAAATGAAGTCCCGGGACGCCCTTTGGCGAACAGGAAGGAGAAATAGGCTAGTATACCGGATATGAACACAAGTCTCGCAACGAAAAAAGGAAACGGAATCTTTCTGCCCTGAATATCTGCTGAACTGTTATAATGGCGATTCTCATAGTACAAGAAGATGAAGATCTCAATGATACCGAGAAGCAGAGTCAGATTATTGGCATGTGTAAAAGCCGGGCCTACTTCCGGGAAATATCCGGAAGAGAAGAAACGGAGCTGACCCGGTACAGGCACTGAGATCGACTTCGAAATCCAAAGCACTCCACCGCGGAATATCAGCATGCTTCCCAGTGTAGTAATAAATCCCGGAATCCCGAGCTTTGCGAGGAAAAACCCATGCCAGGCTCCAATCGCCAGTCCGATCAGAAGTGCGATCAGGACCGCCAGGATCCACGGCATATGATATCTGGTGGCACAAATTGCCATTGTCATTGCAGTGAATCCTGCAACAGATCCTACAGAAAGATCGATCTGCCCGATTACGATCACCATAAGCATTCCCAGAGCCAGAATGAGTACATATGCATTACCGCAGATCAGATTCTGGAAATTGGATGTTGTCAGCATCCTCCCTCCTGAAGCAATCTGGAAAAAAACGATCAGTACTGCAAGAGCGATGGACATTGTATACCGCTGGATTCTCCCACCCAATGACTCTTGTATTCCCTTCATGATCTGTATCTCCCCCTATATTTCTCTGATTTCTGTCTTGACTCAGGACACAGAAGTTTTCGTCATTAATTTCATCAGAGACTCCTGATCTGTCTCACCCGTCATCACTTCTCCGGTGACAGAGCCCTCACAGATCGTATATATCCTGTCCGTAACACCGAGCAGCTCAGGGAGCTCCGAAGAAACCATGATTATAGCCTTACCCTGCCGGGCGAGTTCATGTATCAGCTTATATATCTCATATTTGGCACCCACATCAATTCCGCGCGTAGGTTCATCCAGAATGAGCAGCAAAGGTTCGGTAAACAGCCATTTGGACAAAACCACTTTCTGCTGATTGCCACCGGACAAAGTCGCGACCCCGGCGTCCGGACCTGACGTTTTAATGCTCAGCTCTTTACAGTATTGCTGGGCTGCCTGCAGCTCTTTGTCGGGATCCAGCAGCCAGCCACTGAGTATTTTCTTTAAATTGGCAGATACTGTCGTTTTTCTGATAGAATCCAGCAGGTTGAGTCCCAGCTGCTTCCTGTCTTCCGGAACATAGGCTATGCCGCTGCTGATTGCTTCTTCCACAGAATTCAGTATGGCTTCCTTCCCCCGGATCCTGATTGATCCGCTGCGGAATATCCCGTAACTCTTTCCGAACAGGGATCGCATCAGCTCTGTTCTTCCCGACCCCATTAAACCAGCAAATCCAACGATTTCTCCTTCTCTGATATAGAAAGAAGAACTTTTGCAGAGCATTCTTCCCGGAATGTTCGGATCTTCGACCGTCCACCCGGATACCTCAAATAATACTTCTCCCGGATGTGCTTCATGAGGGGGGTAACGATTCGCGATAGGCCTCCCTACCATTGCCCGTATGATTTTGTCCTCGTCAACATGACCAGCCTGAACTGGATAGCTTTCAACTGTACACCCGTCCCGGATGACTGTGACCGCATCGGAAATCTTTGCTATCTCATTTAATTTATGAGAGATCATGATACAAGTAATCCCGTTGTTCTTAAGCCCAAGCATCAGTTCAAGAAGGTTTTCGGAATCATCCTCATTGAGAGCAGATGTCGGCTCATCAAGAATCAGGAGACTTACATTCTTGGACAGCGCTTTTGCGATCTCTACAAGCTGCTGCTGTCCTACGCCCAGATTTTTGATCAGTGTATCCGGATCTATGGATAATCCTACTTTTTCCAGAAGCTCTATACTGCGGCGTTTCTGTTCTCCCCAGTCTATCAGGCCCCTCCTGATGATCTCATTCCCCAGGAAAATATTTTCCGTGACCGAAAGCTCCGGAATCAGAGTCAGTTCCTGATGAATGATCGCAATCCCGATCTGTTCTGACTCCTTAATACTCCGGAAATGCACTTCTTTCCCACGGAAAAAAATCTGTCCATCATAACTTCCGTACGGATAAACTCCGGACAGGACATTCATCAGCGTCGACTTGCCTGCTCCATTTTCGCCGCAGATTGCATGGATCGAACCCTCAGATACTTTCAAAGACACCTTGTCAAGTGCTTTCACACCTGGGAACTCCTTTGTTATTTCTTTCATCTGAAGAATAAGATTCCTGTTTTCCATACTGCACTCCTAATGAAAATCCTGAACACAAAAAAGACAAGCCTTCCGCCAGTCAGATTCCCCGGCCGGAGCAGACCTGTCTTTTTTATACCACAGCGGCAGTCTGTCATCAAGACCAAACGTACACCACATACGTATAGAATGAATAGATACCTTGCCCGTGCTACGATCTGTTACAGGCAGATACCTGAATACATCAATTATCACATGTGTTTTTACTATCCTGCTGTTTTATGCCTCAGATTGTAGTACATGATGCCGCACAATACGATAGCTGCACCGATCAAAGACAGCCTTCCGAGCATTTCACCATAGAAGACCGCTACCAGCACCGGATTGAGGATGGGCTCCAGTGCGTTGATAATGGATGCTGTGATCGGATCCGTGTATTTGGTACTGATCGTAAAGAAGATATAAGCCAGGCCAACCTGCACTGCCCCCAGAAAGAATATGCAGACCAGGACATTGCCCGTAAACACGGTTTCACGCAGCACCATCGGGGAAAGGCAGATCCCGCAGGCAAGCTGTCCGAAAAAAACAGATGAAATAGCATCTCCCTTTTCGAAATTATTCAGCATGAAAACACCGGCATAGAAAATCCCTGAAAACAGGGCAATCAGATCACCCAGCCATTTCCCGGTGGAAAGTCCCTCAAAAAAGAAACAGAGGATACCGCTAAATACGATCACGATCGCGATCAGTTCTGTCCGTGCAGGCTTTTTGCCAAACAGCAGGAACATGAAAATAACGATCCAGACAGGGGCTGTATACTGCAGGATGATCGTATTGCCTGCAGTGGTCATTTTATTAGCAATAGCAAAACAGGTCGTCACACCAGCCATGGAAACAGCCCCGATCAGCACTGTCAGGTTAAATTTGATCCGGTGATGTACAGCATGAATATACAGACCGATCACTATAGATGCAATCAGATTCCGTGCACCGTTAATAGCAAGCGGATTCCATGGAATCAATTTCATTAGAAGGCCGCCCGTTGAGAAACAGAAGGAAGCTGCCAGCATAGCAGCTGTTCCGATCAGTCTGGTATTGGTATAAGCAGGATTTGAATCATTGCCTTTTAATTCTTTCATATACAAATCCGGATCAGGCACAGATTCTTTTTCTCCTGTGTCATGATCATCTTTTCCTTTCACTATGCAAGCATCTGGGCTGTTTCATAGATCAGCCTTTCGCTCTTTTCCCAGCCAAGGCAGGCGTCTGTAATGCTCTTCCCGTATACACCGCCGCCTACCGGCTGGTTTCCGTCCTCAATATAGCTTTCTACCATAAAGCCCTTTACCAGCTTTCTGATTCCGGAACTGCAGCTGCACGAATGCAGGACTTCTTTCATGATCCTGGGCTGCTCAAACGGATTCTTACCGCTGTTTGAATGATTGCAGTCAATGACCACAGCAGGGTTCTTCAGTTCCCAGCGATCATACAGCTCCTCCAGATGCAGAAGGGTCTCATAGTGATAATTCGGATGCGCAACGCCCTGCTGGTTTACGTATCCGCGCAGGATCGCATGTGCATAGGGATTTCCTTTAGAATGCCCTTCCCATCCGCGGTAGATAAAATCATGCTGGTGCTGTGCAGCCATGATTCCGTTCATCATAACGGTCAGATCTCCGCTGGTCGGATTCTTCATCCCGACCGGACATTCTATCGCGCTTGCTGTCAGGCGGTGCTGCTGATCCTCTACACTCCTGGCTCCGACTGCTACATATCCCAGCAGATCATCCAGATATTGATAATTCTCCGGATACAGCATCTCATCTGCACAGGCCAGTCCCGTTTCCTTTACTGCCCGCATATGCAGCTCACGTGTGGCAATGATCCCCCTGAAAAGGTCCGGCTGCGCATTGGGATCCGGCTGGTGGACCAGTCCCTTATAGCCATCACCCGTGGTACGGGGTTTGTTTGTGTAGATCCTGGGGACGATCAGGATCTTTTCTTTTACTTTCTCCTGAACAGGAGCAAGTCTTGAGATATAATCGATCACACTGTCCTCGTTATCAGCAGAGCAGGGACCAATGATCAGGGCGATCCTGTCACTCTTCCCGGAAAATATCTCCATCAGCTCTGCGGTCCGCTTACTGACAGCAGATGCTATCTCCTTTGTCAGAGGATACATTTCTTTTGTTTCCATTGGATCCGGCAGCTTCCGGCTGAAATCCATTCTCATCGTTATAATCTCCTACCATGATCTGGTTTTGTGCAGTTGCTAAGTGAAACCATCTCTATGATGGAAACGTCAAATAAATACTATACTGCTTCCATCTCAAGAGGCTGCTTTCGTTTCGACAAAGCGTTTCCGGCTCAGGCCTGTGCCAGCGTATTTTCAGCCGCAATATACCGTCCCACAACCTTCACCATCGGGCAGACGCCTCCCAGTGCGCTGAGCATCCGCTGCCCATTTTCGGAGCCGTCATTTCCCTCCACTTCGGCATAGAAATAATAGTGCCAGGGAAGATCATGCATCGGCCTGGATCGAAGTACACGCATATTGTAATTATAAGCACTGATCAGGTTGATCGCTTTTGCCAGCCCTCCAACTTCATCCTTAACTGTAAACAGGAGCAGAAATGCGCTCTTATCACGTCTGTTTGCAAAGGGATATTCCACTCTGGAAAAGACAGCAAAGCGGGTAGTATTCATCCTGTTCTCATTAATATCATGATCCAGCACCTGCAGGCCATAGAGCTGAGCAGTTTCCGCGCTTGCAATCGCTGCGACAGACAGATCATTGCCCTGTGCCACTTCTTTCGCAGCCATCGCTGTATTGGAAACACTTCTTGTAAGATAATGATGCTCCTTGATATATGGCTGGCACTGTGACAAAGCCTGCGGATGGCTGACCACAGTTTCGATTTGATCTGCCTGAGCACCAGGCAGTCCAAGAAGATTCTGGATAACCGGCAGGTCATAGACTCCGTTTACATGAAGGCTTCCTGCAAACATCAGATCCAGCACCTGTCCCACTTCACCTGCATAACTGTTTTCAATCGGAAGTACTGCAATATCGCACTCGCCCCTTTCCACAGCACCATAGGCATCTTCAAAAGAAGGACAGGGTATCTTTTTCCCATCCGGAAAGATACGCATCGCCGCAATATGCGCAAATGCACCTTCCACACCGCTGTAAGCTACACGAAGACCACTCAGAAGATGATGCTGCCACTGTTTGCTGACATTCATGACATCCTGGATAAAACAGAGATAGAAGGACCTTAGTGCTTCATCCTCTACAGCAGGACTAAGCTCTGAAATGATACGCTTCTCCTGTTCTTTGTCTTCAATAGGAATCCCCCTCTCTTTCTTCCAGTCTGCAACCGCACGAACGGCTTCCATCCTCTGCAGAAACAGCTCTCTCATCTGCAGATCCACATTCCTGATTTGACCCCTTGCTTCATTCAGATCCATGATACCCTCCGTTCTGATCTCCTGCGGATCGTAAAATAAAAGGGTGCGGCACCGGTTCATGTGCCACACCCCATGTGAAATCCTGATCGTCTTCTCACATCTTCAGCATAGCGAATGAACCTTACTGTCCGTATCAGTAAAGCTAAAGAAAAACATAAAGCCGAAGATGTCTGCAAACTGAAGACTGCGTTTCATTTTTATTCTGTATCTCTCTTCCCAAATGCCTGCCAAAGGTAAAAAAACTTATCCTTTACTGCAGGCTTATAAAAAAGGCTGTTGATCTCCTTTTTGTGTATCGCAGTTTTGTAAAAATACTAACAGTATCCGTTTTCCTTGTCAACACTTTTTTCGAAAAACAGGACAGGACCATCGGTCAAACCGGTGGTCCTGAAATGATAAGGTTATCGTCCGAAAGCTGCAGTTTTCTGATGGCATGTTCCGCACATACTGCAATGACCGCAGTTCCCGCCGCATGATGATCTGCCCTGTTTTTTCTCTCTGATCAGATACCGGATGATCAGGGTCACGATCACGATCAATACCAGCGTAACGAGGATCGTTCCCAGGTTTTCAGCAAGCCATATAAACACGG
>CADBQK010000441.1 GCA_902796775.1 uncultured Lachnospiraceae bacterium | reverse complement strand
TCCTGGCAGGAAGCAGGAATTCCAAGATCTCCCATGATCTGGACTAGTCTGTCCGAATAAAAATGCTGCGAATAATAGAAAAGATCCGCGAGAAAGTTTCCTCTGTCTTCCGGCCGGGGGAAGGGAGCATACAGCAGATAACTGCTGTCAGGATCCCTCATCTCAATCTGCAGCTTTGTTTCAAACCAGTTGTTTTCGGTGATGATCCAGAGCTTTACACCCTCTGCGAGTGCAAAATCCCGAATGCTTTCTTCATAGGATGCGTCGTCGTCATACCAGAAGACCAGTCTGCGTCCCGGACCGGACAGCATTTCATTGAGTTTGTCCTGAATCTGTTTAATATCCATCAGCCTTGTCTCTACCTGTCTTATACTTCACCTTGTTATCTAAAAAGTGTTCTTCAATAACTTTTCCTCTGTTCAAACCTTCACCGTTTGTCCCTTTGATCAAATTAAATCCGGGTTTCAGGTCGATCTACCAGTCTTTGATTCCAATAGAGTTTCTGATCCTGACTATTGAAAGCCTAATACCAGTCTCCAATCCGGTTCAAATCTTTGCCAGGAGATTGATCGACTGCTTCTTCTTTCCTTCTGTGGAAATCTCCACGTTCTGAAAAAGCTGATAGTTTTTCTTAACACCGTCATCCAGATCCATGGGGATCCTCTGCAACGCGATATGGGTCAGTGCCTGATAGTAAGGCCGTAGCTCGTTCAGCTGTTTAACATATTTATCCCGCTTCTTCGTCTCTCTGGCTCTTTCCGTTGCACTGGTCGTTGAAGCAATAATATACTCGGAGTTCTGCAGAGAATTCTGGATCGCAGCCTGCGCATTATGCAGGTACTTGGACCGAACTAGTCCTACCGTATCAGGTGTATAACGATGAATATAGATCAGAGCCTTGAAACCATTCTGCTTACCAGCATCAAAGAGCCAATAAATGGGCCGTTTTCCAGAGCCAGTTACAGAATAGGTGTTACAGTGATCTTTGTAGAAATCATTCAGGAAGTAATTCCGGATCACCGCCCTCGGCGTGTCGCCCTTATTTCCAAGTGCATCCGCAATAAACTTCAGATTATCTTCCAGTGTCTCCCCTCCATAAACGATACGGATGAAATCCACAAACCGGGCGACAATGTCATCCTTGAAGTATTCCTCATCTGTAATTGGAATGATTCCATCCTCATCCGGCATGAAAGAATTGTACTTTGTGGCATAAGCTTCCTTCCAGTCGCCACCGGCGTAAGCAATACCTTCAACATTAAGAGAATATCGGCCAAACATACAACCCACTGCATAGGAAATCAAGCTCTTTATTTCTCTTTGAGCATTGGCTCTCCGAACTGTGATATCTTTGTCATCAACTTCTGAAGATAACTCATTCTCTAATCCGTATGTTGAGATAAATATTCGATTCAGTTCTTCCTCGTTCTTTTTTAGTTTTTTGAATCGATCCTCACACTCTGATTCCCAGCACATATAGCACTCAGCCAGATATATTTTCCCTACTTCAAACAAAAGCCTGTTCTTAGGAATGACCGCTATTAAGGGGTGACGTATATAGTCCCAAGATGATTCAAAAGAATCCCAGTCCTCCTTCGCCAAATCAATATTCTCTTTAGCTATCTCACCAACATGGGTATAATCCCATTCCCCAAATGGCAATTTCGAATAATCCCCCAGTTTAAAATGAATCGTAGGATTTAAAAGTTTTGAAAGGCTGTCTACAAATGAAGTATTTAAATATCCCATCAATGCAAAAATATATTTTTTTGAGACAAAGGCAGTTGCTGCAGAAGAATCAAATAAAAAACCCTTGTCGAAATACCTAAACGACAATGTTCCCGTAACGATATCGTTCCAAGAAATATGTTCTATGAAGTTATATTCCAAATTGAAGTTATGTGCCCATATTCTACTTCCATCGGGATGCATCGTATTTTGCATTTCATATCCATCATTGAACCAGTCAACAACATAATCCCTATTTCCATACCACTTCCTATACTCTCCCCCTTTGTCATAAGGAAACCATCTTTTTTGTGATTGTTGTGCAGTGGTTCTATCCATTCCAAACCCTATATTATTAATGTTGATTTCATGCCACAGCCTCAAGTATTTATCATTTCTTCCTGTTGTCAGTCCCATTCTAGGTTCTGACACATCCCCTATTTTTGCGCCTTCAAAAGCATTCAGCACTTCGTCTTTAACCCAATATGCAACAGGTGAGCCAGGTATCCTGTTCGCTTTCTGAGCAACAAATAAATATCTATTCTTCCTAGAGAGTAATTCCCTCTCTTTTTCCTGCTCATTTGTGCCGTCAACCAATCTAATATAAAGTCCTTTATATCGATCTACATATTGCTTGGATAATACAAATGCTGTCGTTTGTACAACTTCACCGCCTATTTCATCAAATGCCCTTGCTCCCAGATGAGACATATTAATTGTCGTTAATTGTTGGATTTTTTCTCTTAAAGTGGAAAAACTAGCAACAAACATCCATGCATGCATGGTAATCATGGCTTGATATCCGATACGCACAAGCATCTGCGCACATTTTTCTATAAACACCGAGAATAAATCTGCTTTACTGTCAAAGTAGTGTTTTTTTACATAGGCACTCAATTTTGGACTACTATTACTTAAAACCATGTAAGGAGGATTCGTGGTAACCACATGATATTTCTGCGCCATCGCCTCCCCGATATCTATCAGCCTCAGAAGCTGATTCTGTGTCTCCTCGAGATCATAGGCATCCAGTCCATACTGGCCCTCTACCCGGTCATTAGCCACAAACTGCCGCAGCAAATCCCAGTCGCATGAATCCACATTCAAAATCGAACCATATTCTTTAGCATCGATAAAGGTATCCAGCAGTCCTGTAAGCTGATTGAGCGCATTGTTCTTATCAAACTCATTCATATCCGCGCCGAAATATTTCAGCTGGTTGCGATCTACCGTATTGCTCTCCTGTATAGAATAGACATGCGGTTCAATCTGCTTTTTAAGGATCATTCTGTCATATTCCCTGGCTTTCATGAGCACAGCAAAATAAGACAGCTGATAGGCTCTGTCATCAATGTCAAGTCCATATAAATTGTGTTCCAGGATACTCCTGGCAGCGTCCCTCTCGGAATGTCCTTCTTCTCTGTAGATCTGCATCAGGACTTCGAAGAGGTAGACGAGGATATGGCCGCTGCCCTGGCAGGGATCGATGCACAGGATGTCTTCCGGCATCAGGTCCTTTCGCTCTGCCCGGATCTGCACCAACTGTGCCTGCACCTCCGGTTCCTGTTCTGCCTCAGGGAGATAGTATTTCCAGCCAAAATAGTCAGCAAGCTCCTGTTCACTGCGTGTGTCGCCGTTTGCAAGAAGGTGCTCGATCCACAGCCGTCCCAGGCTGTTCTCCACCATATAGCGGACAATCCAGTCCGGTGTGAATAACTGTGTAACTGCAGGGATTTCCTCTTTTGTGATTTTTCCTTTCTTGGCGAAAGCTTTGGCTTTGGCTTCTGTATTGTAGTACTGGTACAGCCATCCGATAATCTCGACCTGCCCGCCTTCCCGCACGTTAAAGTTGCTCTCGGGGATGGTGTCCACGAGCATGCGGACTACCCCGTCGCTGGTATAGGGCAGGTTGAGGAGCAGTTCCATGTAATCGTCTGTCTCTTCGAACAAGCCCGGCAGGACAGCATGCAGTTCATTGCAGGCTTTGAGGAAGAGTAGGCGGAATGCCTCGTCAAAGCGGTTTTCCGCTTTTGCTTTCTGGACAGCCGCCAGTTCTTCCTCCGTCATGTGGAGATCCACATCCAGAGACCTGCTGACAATGTCCGGCGTGAGGCTCCCGGAATCAGAAGACAGGACCCGCATGCGGAATGGCAGGTACTTGTTGACCTCCATAAAGCGGATGGCAATCAGTCGGTTAAACCAG
>CADBQK010000440.1 GCA_902796775.1 uncultured Lachnospiraceae bacterium | reverse complement strand
CTCCAGAAAGGTGTTGAATTTAAACATAGGCACCTCACGAAAGAATATACTTTGCGACTTCAATGCCGACACATTCAATCATCGCCAAGCAGGAATACCCATTCAAACGATAATCCCGATACCGGTCAAGGCAACGCTTTTTACATTTGGCAAATGATTTATCGTTACTTGCCCCGCCTGTTACAAAATTCGCGATTGTTTTATTGACAATCGTGATTTTTTTATTCGCCCGTCTTGCTCTCAGGAAGAATTCAAAATCATCGTGGATGCCTTCCCCCCGGTAAAGCCCGAGATCTTCATAGGTAATGCGAGGTACAAACATTGTTGGATGATTCCAGTGTCTGGAAGTCGGAAAACGATCCATTCTGGAACGTTTTACCAGCTTTCTGCCGTTTTCCTTTATCAGATTGATATCAGCATAGAAAAGATCGTACCTGTCTTTCTCATATGCGTCGACCGCTGTTTTAACAGCGTCAGGTTCATACCAGTCTCCGGAATTAATCATTCCGATCAGATCTCCCGTACTTTTCCGGATCCCTTTATTCATCGCATCATAGATGCCATTGTCCGGTTCACTGTATATCTGATAGGAATAACCTCTCTTAGAAAAAGCTGTTTTATATTCTTCAGCAATATCTATGGTATTATCCCGTGAGGCACCGTCAATAATCAAATATTCAATGCTGTCATAAGTCTGCTCCAGAACAGATTCTATGGTTTTACGAATTACAGCTTCACTGTTATAACATATTGTTATAATACTTACCAGCATCTGTTTATTCCTCAGTCAGTCTGATAGATTCTGCCAGGGAGAAAAGACGGTAGTTTTCCCTGTATTCGCTCATAGACATTTCATACGCCATACTTCCGAAAGCTTTATTCACAAGCCCCGTAGCATGACTGACAAGCTTTAGCGCCCACGCTATTTTATCAACCAATACTATCTTTTTCCCATGCGCTTCAGCAATATAATTGACCAGTTCAGAAGTATTGCTGTATTCAGCATTCTGTGGAAAGAAGAAACCGCATTCTTCATTTTGTATCATCAGACGAACAAATTCAACGAGATTTCCAATGTATAGCATAGATCTACAGTTATTTACTTTAGGAAACACGGGAAGCTTCTGAGCAATTGCGGAAAGTGTTGGATAATTGCCTTTACTGTTCTTTCCATAAATCATGGGAGGCCGCAGAATAACTATTCTGAAACTTCCATCCGCAAGCGGCAGAATTCCCTTTTCCGCCTGCAATTTACTGTCGCCATAGAAATCCGCCGGAGCCGGAGCAGTATCTTTTGTAATAAATTTCATGCTTCCAATCGGTGCAGAATTGCCGTACACAATAGCCGAACTCATAAAAATGAACTGTTTCACTCCGCTCGCCTTCGCCTTTTGGGCAAGAGCAACAGTCAGATCTGTGTTTACTGCATAATACTGCCGTTTGACCGCTTCGGAAACATGCCCGGTATCCGCATGAGCAATCCCTGCGACATCAAACACACAATCATATACCGAAAAATCAATTTCCTTCCAGGCATCATCCCGGACTGAAATACCTTGTACGGTATAATCAGCAGAATAGTGACGCATATACTCAATAAAAGCGTTCCCTATATAGCTGTTTACCCCGGTTACCAAAACTCGTTTCATTTTTTTATCTTTGTCAGATAATACATGACGAACAGGACAAAGCTCGGATTCTTATAGAAAGCGAAACGGATTTTCCTCATTTTGGAGGGTACTTCTGAATACCGAATATCTCTTATGTGTTTCATAACCGTCGGATGAAGGAGAAGTTTTCTATAATCCCAGTAAGTATCAAAAAAGGACTTGCTGTTATTTTCGTTAAAGAAATAGTGTTCCTCCGCTTCATTAAACCAAGCAAACACCGCATTATCATTTGCGGCAATATAATCGCGCTCCACGGGATGATATTTTTTCACATACATTTCCTGCTCTTCCAGAATTAAAGGAAGCATACGCACAGCCACATCCGAATACATATGGCAGAACGAATCATAACGGATCTCATAGTGATAGATATGATTGCTGTCAAACAGGACAGACCGGCAGTGCTCGAAAAGGTTCAGGCAGAAGACCGCATCCTCTGCAAGCAAAAGCTGTTCAGGCATACGGATATGGTATTTCTGCAGAACATCTGCACGAATAATTTTTGCCCATGTAGATTCAACATGAAATCCGATATCACAGAAATCATAAGTCTGGCCGGACAGAAGTGCCAGATCAATCTTTTTTTTCTCAAAGCAAACCTGTTCCGCAGGATCGTTGACCGGTTGTTTATCCGGTCTGTAAATTGCAAAGATCACCACATCGCATTCAGGCTCATTCAGAATCCTGTTCAATGCAATCTCGCATGCATCGGGCTCATAGTAATCATCCGTGTCGCAGATCATAACATAGCTGCCGCTAACCCTGTCCAGCCCATAATTTACAGCAGAAGAATGCCCGCCGTTCGGCTTATGAAACACTTTAACCCTGTTGTCCTTCAGCGCATACTCATCACAGATTTTACCGCTGTCGTCCTTGGAACCATCATCTACCAGGATAATTTCAATGTTTCGATATGTCTGCGAAAGGATAGCCCCAACACTCTTCGAAAGGTAATTCTGTGCGTTATAAACTGGGAATACAACGCTGAGCAATTCCTGTTTCATGCTTTCCTCCGGATTCAGTTCTGGATGGATGTACCGATGTACCAGCCTCCCGTACAGCGGAAAACGCTGCCGGACAGCATATAGGACTCATCTGACATCATATAGACCAATGCGCCGATATAGTCGCTGCGTTCGTTCATACGTCCGTAAGGGATTACCTTGCTTGCTTCGCGACGAAGTTCTGCTTCTGTCTGCCCCTGCGTACGTCTTAGTTCCACTTCTCCTTCAGTAGGAGTCCAGCCCAAAGTAAGATAATT
>CADBQK010000439.1 GCA_902796775.1 uncultured Lachnospiraceae bacterium | reverse complement strand
AAGTTTATATCCCGGGAGTTTCCGGGCAGGGAAAAGGCGCTGTGCGATAAAGAAGTACTGAACCTGAGGTGTTTTAAGTGCGGCCGCAGCGCAAGAAAGCAGATCCCCTGGTTTTCAGGCCGCTCCCATGCGAGTTATTGTCTGGGCCTCTGCCCGGAGCATGGATATGTGCGGGGAAAGATACGGATCAAAAAGACAGATAACGGACGGGTTTTTGCTGTAAAAACGATCCGGCTGATCGATGAGGAAAAAGCTCAGGAGATCCGCAATATGAAATTGGAGATCGTAGAAAAGAGACGTGAGCGGCGGCATGGAGAGTAGGCCGCAGGACTTTTATTCAATATTTCTGTATGACTGATAAAGATAAGATCATAGAAAAAGGAACAGAATGCAAAATGATTTCTGTTCCTTTTTCTATTTTCTATGGTTTACTTTCTGCGGTTTGCTTTCTATGGTTTACGGTGTTGTTTTTGTTTCCTCGTCCTGCCTGCGGAGTTTTTTATACCTGCGGCGGTGTATTTTGCGGTGGAGGAAGCCTCTGAACCAGATCAGCAGGAGTGTAAATGCCAGGAATAAAGCAATCAGAACTCCGAAAGAATAGGGGACATTCTGTATGATGGCGTTTACTACCTTACGTTTCAGCCCGCCGGCTGACTCTTCTAAAGAAGGATCCCCGGTCTGCTGACTGCTGCCGGTCCCATCCATCAGGTGAAGGGATTCTCCGGTGGGGGCTGTCGTTTTTGTGAAATCTCCGGACTGCTCCGGCCCGGATGTTTCGGAGGACTCAATGTCGTCTGCCTTGTTTAGGGTTATGCCGGCAGCATTCATTTCTTCTCCCTTACCGGTCATGGACAGCTCATCGATTTTTGCTCTGTTATAATGATCAAAGCAGTAATCTGCAGCCAGCTTGGTATCACTGTAGATATGACCGTTGTTGTTATCCATCACGACGATGACAAGCGTAATGCCATTATCCTCCATGTAGGTAACCAGGGTATTGTTTGCCTGCGGTGTATAACCGGTTTTGCCGCCGATGCAGCGCTCGTCATAATATTTTGTGGTTGCCAGCATGCGGTGTTTGTGGTAGAGTTCAAAGCCCTCCGGTCTCAGATCCGTAACGACGTTATAAAAGAGGGTACCTGTTACCTGGCGGAAAGTGTCGTTTAGAATGGCAGCACGTGAGATCAATGCCATATCATAGGCGGTAGTATAGTGATCTTCATCGTGCAGGCCGTTGGTAGTGACAAAATGGGAACCTGTTGCCCCCAGTTCCCTGGCGCGGCTGTTCATCAGATCGGCAAATGCCTCTACACTCCCGGAGACAGCTATTGCTGCCTGGTTGCAGACCTCATTGGCCGAGACAAGGAGCATGCAGTAAAGTGCCTGCTCGGCAGTGAGGGACTCACCCGGCTCCATTGCAACATTCATATCTTCCCAGCGGTCGATATCCATCCAGCATTCTTCTGTGAAGGGAAGCTCATCCTGCAGATTCGAGTTTTCGATCAGAAGCAGGGCTGTCAGCACTTTTGTAATGCTGGCCGGATAATGTCTTTCGGAAGGGTTTTTATAGTAAAGAACCTGGCCGCTCTCAGCATCCATGACACAGCAGGCCTTGGAGAACAGGGCAATATCTTCCGTGGAAACTCTGTCAGTCGGCAGGATCTGGGCTTGCGCTTCGGTCTCTGGTACAGGCTGGGCGGTTTCATCTGAGACAGCAGCAGCAAGAGTGATCGTCCCGGAAGCAGAAAGAGTCCGATTGTCTGCATAGACCTGGCCGGAGGATATAATACCTGTCAAAACAGCGGCTGCCAGAAAGAGGGCTGTTATTCTTTTTTTCATAATATGTGATTCCTCAAGGATGTAATATTTATTTTTCAATGATTCAATTCGGAAAAAACCTACCCTGTAATACTAAAAGATTTGCAGATGAATGTCAATCACGCAGGTAAAAAGAGCGTAAAAAATAGTTGGGAAAAGCTGGTAAAATCGGCATTCTTTTTGTTTCAAAATAGAGAATCTTATGATACACTAATTAGAACTGCTCAAATGATAGTTGAAAAATGCATATCGAGGGGATATATGGACAAGAGCAAGGTGCTGGAACTGATCAGGGAGCTGCACAGGATAGATCATTTTTCCGGGAATGCGGGATTGGAGATCGTGGATGTCGGAAGAGGATTCTGCAAAGGGAAGATCCGGGTCAGTGAGCTGCATTTGAATCCGCTGCAGACAGTGCATGGCGGAGTGATGTATACTATGGCAGATACGATTTCCGGTCTGGCGGCTGCTACAGCCGGGAATCCGGGACCGACGGTTTCCGGGGATATGTACTTCATGAGGCCGGCAACCGGGTGCACGGAGATCTACTGTGAATCCAGGATCATAAAAAGAGGATCTCACATCAATGTGGTCGAAGCCTCTATCCTGAATGATAAAGGGGAAGAGCTGGCCAGGGCAGTGATGCAGTATATGCCGCTGTACAGGGATGATGCTTCCAGTGAAGCATTTATACTGCCTGACCTGACGATAGAAGAATAAAAAACAGGATAATAAAAAAATAGAAAACAGAAAGCATAGAAGAGAGGACAATAGCAAATGAATGGAGCACAGATTCTGGTCAAATGCCTCCAGGAGGAGGGTGTAGAAGTCGTCTTTGGCTATCCGGGTGTAACCGTATGCCCCTTGTTTGACGCAATCTATGATTCGGGGATCCGGAGCATTCTGGTCAGGCATGAGCTGAATGGCGGACATATGGCCAACGGCTATGCCAGGGTAAAGAAGATGCCCGCTGTGTGTGTGGCTACGTCCGGTCCCGGGGCGACGAACCTGGTGACCGCGCTGGCCACGGCGTATGCGGACAGTATCCCGGTGATTGCCATTACCGGGCAGGTATCGACGGATCTGCTGGGGAAGGATGTGTTCCAGGAGGCAGATATTGCCGGCAGTGCGGAGCCCTTTCTGAAATACAGTTATGTGGTGAGGGATGCAAAGGCTCTCCCCCGTATTGTAAAGGAAGCCTTTCATATTGCTTCCACGGGGCGGCGCGGGCCTGTACTGATCGATGTGCCGATCGATATCCAGGAGTCTCAGGTACCCTATGAGCCTGCCGGTGAGGTAAATATTCGGGGCTACAAGCCGACTGTAAAGGGGAATTCCCTGCAGATCAAGAAAGTCATCGAAACTCTGAAGAAAGCGAAGAAGCCGCTCATTTGTGTAGGAGGGGGGACGCTCCTGGCTGATGCTGCTCAGGAAGTACGTGAGTTCTCCCAGAGGCATCATATCCCGGTGATCTCTACAATGATGGGGATCGGTGTCATGCCCAATGATTCTCCGTTTTATATGGGGATGCTGGGAGAAAACGGAAAGCCGCATGCGAATTATGCTGTATCCGAGTGCGATGTTTTCATGCTGGTCGGGGCCAGAGTGGCCAACCGTGCAGTGGTCAGACCTTACAGGCTGGAGCGCAGGGGAACCTCTATCATTCATATTGACGTGGATCCTGCGGAAATCGGCAAAAATCTTGGCACGACGATTCCTCTGGTCGGGGATGTGAAAGTAATCTTCAAAAGACTTCTGGATTTTAATTTTGAAAGTGATTACAGTGAATGGACCTATGATCTGTCCCTTCGTAAAGCAGCTTACATGGACCGCAGGCACTTCCATCCGGATTATGTGAATCCCTGCCTGTTTGTCAAGACGCTCAGCAGTAAGATGGATGATGATGCCGTTTATCTGGCGGATGTCGGGGAAAACCAGCTCTGGTCTGCAGATAATTATGTTATGAAGCATGGGGCTTTCCTCACTTCCGGAGGATTCGGGACGATGGGGTATTCTATCCCTGCCGGTATTGGTGTCCGTGCAGCTTTCCCGGACCGGCAGGTCGTGGCAGTCTGCGGTGACGGATCTTTCCAGATGCAGATGATGGAGCTGGCCACCATGCAGCAGTGGAAGCTTCCGATTAAGATCGTCATCATGCGAAACGGCTATCTCGGGCTCGTAAGGGAATACCAGCACAGGATATACAAGGACCGCTATATTGCGGTCAGCCTGGATGGCAGTCCGGATTTTGAGAAGCTTGCAGGAGCCTATGGTGTGAAATTCTTTCATCTGAAGAACAATGATGCGATGGATAAGACTGTGGATGCCTTCCTCGCCTATGAAGGCGCGGCGTTGATGGTCTGCGAGGTTTATCCGTTTGATTCGGTAAAGGAGTGATGGCGTATGAGAGGGATCTTTTCGGTTACAGTAGAGAATAAAGCCGGTGTCCTCAGTCATGTCGCCGGGCTTTTTGCCAGAAGGGGCTTTAATATCGACAGTCTGGCTGTCGGTGAGACTGATGACAAGGATGTTTCCAATATGACGATCATCTCCACCGGGGATGAGAGGGTCATGGAACAGATTGAAAAACAGCTGAATAAGAAGATCGACGTGATCAAGGTGCGCCGCTTCCTTGAAAACAAGGTGGTAACACGTGAGCTTCTGATGATCAAGGTGACCTACACCAATGCGACCCGTGCGGATATCATGCAGATCTGCAGTATCACAGGAGCGCATATTGCGGATCTTGCGCCGAAGACCATGGTCATTGAATTGACAGCAAAGACGACGAAGGTGGATCGGTTTATCCGGCTGATGCAGCCATTCGGTATCGTAGAGATCGCCAGGACAGGTGCCGTTGCGATCCAGAGGGAAATCGGCTAAGCCGGAAAACCTTTTGATGCTGCTGCCCTGAATGAATACTGTTTTTGAAGACCCGGGCGGCAGGAGATACAGGAGGGACCAGGTGAGACTGAGGAATGTACCGGGGGCGCGGGAGATGATTGCAGCTGATCCGCTTGCCTCCAATGATGAAGCAGAGCAGAAGGAGCTGAAGGGCTGCTGGAAGGAGAAATTCGGAAATGACCATCCGATCCATATCGAAGTGGGGATGGGAAAAGGATTGTTTCTGATGACACTTGCAGCGGCACATCCCGAGATCAATTACGTCGGGATCGAGAAGTATTCGAGTGTGCTGGTGAGAGCTCTGGAGCGGGCTCACGAGCAGGAAGCGGAGAATGTGTATTTCCTGCGGATGGATGCGGAGGATCTGACGGATGTATTTGGGGAGAACGAGGTCTCCCGGATCTATCTGAACTTCTCCGATCCCTGGCCAAAGGACAGGCATGCCAAGCGCCGCCTGACTTCCCGTCAGTACTGGGCCAGATACAACAGGATCCTGGTGCCGGAGGGCAGAGTCATCTTTAAAACCGATAACAGGATGCTCTTTGATTTTTCCCTGGAAGAAGTCGAGGCGGCAGGCTGGGAGCTGGAAAATGTCACCTATGATCTGCACCACAGTGAGTATCTTGACGGAAATGTGATGACTGAGTACGAAAAGCGTTTTGTCAGGCTGGGAAAGCCAATCTACAGACTCGTGGCAAAACGATGAAATAAATTGGATTGTATTAATAAAAATACTTGCTTTTTACAATCTGCTGCTGTATAATCATATCGCTGTCGTATTTCACGGCACAGTAGATATGCACCTTTAGCTCAGTTGGAAGAGCACCTGACTCTTAATCAGGGTGTCCGGGGTTCGAGCCCCCGAAGGTGTATGGAAAGCATCGCTTTTGTGGAGAGTTTCTCCCGAGGGCGGTGCTTTTTCTTTTGCGCGAAGCAATGAGCCATGCACATCCATACAAAAAAGCAGTTCATGAATGCTTGCATTCAACGAACTGCTTTTTTGTATGGATGTATACGGCGAAAGCCGCGACACTGAGCAGGCACGAAGTGCATGCGAGGTGCGCATGGCTCAAAAGGATGAAAGCAGGATTTCCGAGTATTCTTTTCTTT
>CADBQK010000438.1 GCA_902796775.1 uncultured Lachnospiraceae bacterium | reverse complement strand
TTGAGTTTGACATATGCCGTAAGTCCCGGGATCCCCTTTCGGAGATCGACCCGGCCACATTATCTTTATATGTACATAATGTGGCTAAACAGATATCCGCCGAGGAACTTCTTGTTTACCAGCGTCATGCTCTTGAAGTACTTTACCGGTGAGAACACGATATAGCTGTCTGTAGGCTGACGGAGATAATATCCAAAGCCTGACCAGATGAACAGGTTGGAAAGCTCATTTGCCGACGCCTGAGCGGAACCGAATTCTTTAATATGTTTCTTGAATTCCTGTCTTACAAAACTCTCTGGCTGTCCTTTTGCTCTCTTTCCGGCATTGTCCGTATGTGTATAACCCGTCGTATCGGCATAAGGCGGATTTTCAAACAGGATGATCGTATAATGAGGGTCATCAACGTACTTTCTGATGATCTCATTCTCGACGTACTCCTTACTCATCGCATCCGCATTCGCGACCTTGCCGTTGTCATATATGGCATTCGCTTCTGATGGCGGAATAATATCACGGACCATGTCGCCAATCCGCTCCTGCAGGACTTTGTACTCGTAGTATTCATAGGTGCTGACTACGCAGTGTTCGATCAGTTCGTCGCCATTCCTGTCATAAAGTCCGATCAGGGCAGCTTCAAGGTTCCCCGTTCCTGCGCTTCGATCGAGGATGATGTAATCATTTCCTTCCGGCACTCGGGCGATCGCCATCTGGACGAGTTCTGCGGCCTTTCTACAGTAAGGCTCTGGTGTATAGAAAGCCCCGAGGTCCTTCTTGCTGAGCCTGTCATTGAGGCAGTCCATGAGGTACTTGAACTTCTCGTTAGTCTTACCCTTATATGGATTGATCAGCCCCTTAAAATGACGGGGATCGCGGATTTCACCGGTTACTTTGACTGCGGTGCCAGTATCATCCCCGAGGAAATCACCTTTGCTTGCATTAGGTTTTTCACCATAGTATCTCTTTGCCCAGCCGACGATACAGTTCTCATCTATATCGATTGGCATGTACATCTCATCCGGATCAACCTTTCTTCCCCTGAGGATCTTCTTCACCTGCGAAGACTGCAGCATGTCGCTGTAATCGTGTTTCCCGATGAATGGGCCCGCCATGAAGTTGTCATTGTCCTTGGATGCGGCTCCTATATAGACCTTGTGGATATGATCGAAATAATCTGCGGATTTGTAGACATATACTGTCGTGGCGTTCAGGTCGATCAGCAGTATCGTCGCCGGGACGGACTCACCCTTTACGCGCATCTTTGACAGGTACTTGACCGCCTGGAACAGGGTCCTGTTCAGGTTGCTGATATTCAGCTTGAACTCAAAGATGCAGCCGTTGAATACGCCGTCCGTGTTATCCACAAGGATAGAGGCGTCATCATTATAAGGAACGCCGTAGCTGTCGAAGAACTCCATCTGTCCTTCTCGTTCCGTAGCGTACGGAATGTTGAAATTCGCCATATTTGTTTCCTTTCATACTCGAATGGCCTCGTTTAGCTGATGGCTTCGGAGGCCGATGGATTTTGTCGAATGGAGTATGAAAGAAATTGGCTTAACTCTGATTTTTCTGGGATATTGAGAAACAGAAGTGCCGAAGAATAGTTAAAGCAAAAAAAAGACAGGACTTTCGCCCTGTCTTGATCAAACAGCCGGGTTACGACTTTATATCAAATCATTGCTTTTCCGCCTTTGTTTCAATTATCCGTCGTTTTGCGGCATTGTATCAAATAGCTGTTGTTTATACGGCGATGTTTCAGCTTTGTGTCGCCGGCAGCGACAGCGTAATGAAATAATCGTGATTTTGACTAACGCAACAAACGCCTTTTATTGGGATTGTTTCAAATCATGTTTATTTCAGTTTTTTGTCGTCCGACAGGTGGAGTTGTGAGAAGATCTGAAGACTTTAGACTCCTTATTATCTGCTCGAAGGAGCAGTGGAACAAAAGAGTACCGCTGCTTCTCCATGCATGATAGTCAAGCAGATACTTTTGCAAATTTTGAAAAAGAAGCTGTAACAGGAAAATGTCGAGCAGAGAAAAAATAGAAAACGAGAAAAGAAGCTGTATGCCCAAGCTGGATTCGTCATGAATCGGGCGCAGAAATGCATCAATTTTCTCTGATTTCTTAAAAATATGATGCAATATTAGTCCATTTTAAACATCTGCAAAAACCCAAGAGCAGAGAAAAACTTAGAAATCAAAAAAGCATCTGCCGAAGGTTACAGCTTCAAAATGAAATAAAGCAAGTTTTATCCGTTGGCATTTCTGATCTTACAGCAAAAACAGGCAATTAATCAGAAAGTATCTGCCCAGACAAAGTGTAAGTACAAACCAACCGTGCATGCAAGCCATCAGAAAATTCCACTAGCAGGGCAGAAGGTGAGGACACGGCAGGTTTATGGA
>CADBQK010000437.1 GCA_902796775.1 uncultured Lachnospiraceae bacterium | reverse complement strand
TTCGGAAGGATCGGCTGCTTTCTGGCCGGATGCTGTTACGGCCGTCAGGTCGATTGTCCGATTTCGATCGTTTTCACCCATTCGGACTTCGCTCCGAACGGGGTGCCGCTCCTGCCTTCGCAGCTGATTTCTTCTGCGCTGGATTTTCTGCATTTCATGATTCTGGTAAGGATCGCCGGCAGACCTCATAAGGACGGGAGCATCACACTTTTTTATCTGCTCTTTTACAGTATAGGCAGATTTCTGGTAGAATTTGTCCGGGGCGATCTGGTACGGGGCAGCATCGGACCTCTGTCCACATCCCAGTTTATCTCTATCTGGATCTGTCTGGGTGCCTGCATTGGCCTGTATTTGCTCAATAAGAAGGGGCAGGCAGAGGAAGCTTGAAGCTTCGTTATGATGTCATCGTACTGTCACATAGAACTGACCATTCAGGCAGGGCATTGCCCTGCCTTTTTGTGTAGCTTTTCAGGAGAATAATAAAGGGATATATCGCTTGACGGGGATTGGCCGCAGTGCTATAATCGACATAAGTCGGAAAGAGGTGGTGTGAATGCCTAGACCAAAACGAAGCAGGCGTATATGCCGGGTGCCGGAGCATGTTAGTTTTTCTCCGGATCATGACCTGGAAAAGGAACTGACTCCGGAGGAGAGAGCGTGGGAGGAAGGTTTGTATGCCGGGATGTCCCTCTGGCTGGAGAATGCAGCCCGCTCATGTGCAAAGACGATCACTGTCCGGGAAGGGGATCCTGATACGGAGAGAGTTGTCCTGACCCTGGAAGAGTTTGAGACGATCCGCCTGGTGGATTATGAAAAGCAGACACACAGCCAGTGTGCTGCCCAAATGGATATTTCGCGCACGACTGTTACGGAGATTTACGAGGTTGCCAGACAAAAGATAGCCGACTGTATTGTAAATGGCAAACGTCTGGTCATCGAAGGCGGGGATTACCGCATCTGCAACGGGGCTGCCTCTTACTGCTGCAGAAAAATATGCGATCCGGATTATTCTGCCGCCGGTACAGATACCGGCAGGAGGGATGGGGATTGATCCGGGATCCAGATGAAAGGAGCTTTAGCAATGAGTGAAGTTTGTACCAGTGATTGTTCATCTTGCGGGCAGGAGTGTGCCAGCCGCAGAGAGCCTCAGGATATGGTCGAGAGGACGAATGATTTTTCCCAGATCAAAAAGGTCATCGGTGTTGTCAGCGGAAAAGGAGGCGTAGGAAAGTCTCTTGTTACTTCCATGCTGGCGAGTGCGCTTGAGAAGAGCGGACTTCGTACGGCAGTCCTTGATGCAGATGTTACAGGACCTTCTATTCCGAAACTGTTTGGGATCACCGATAAGGCTATGAGTGACGGGACCAATATTTACCCCGTTCCCAGTAAGGGGGGCACAGAGATTATGTCTGTCAACCTGATGCTGAACAACGATACGGATCCGGTTGTCTGGAGAGGCCCTGTCATTGCAGGTGTAGTCAAGCAGTTCTGGTCGGATGTTGTCTGGGGAGATATTGATGTGATGCTGGTTGATATGCCTCCGGGTACCGGCGATGTCCCGCTGACTGTATTCCAGTCGATTCCGGTAGACGGGATCATTGTTGTCACCTCGCCCCAGGATCTTGTTTCCATGATCGTCGGCAAGGCTGTCAAGATGGCAAATATGATGAACATTCCGGTACTTGGTATTGTACAGAACATGTCATATTTTGTATGTCCCAACTGCGGTGAGAAGCATTATATCTTTGGTGACAGCCAGGTGGAGACCTTTGCGAAGGAGTACCAGGTGGATACTGTCTGTCATCTTCCCATCCAGCCTGAGATTGCCAGGATGTGTGATGCCGGTCTGGTAGAAAGCCTTGACACCAGTGATCTTGCCGAGATGGTAAATGCGATTACAAAGATCAAACAGGCCTGACAGGCAGCACCTGTAATACGGAAGTGCTTGTGGAGGCAGATAAAGAAGCAGTAAGCAGCCCCCGGGATCTGGGGGCTGTACCTTTTTCTTTCACGAAAAAAAGCACCCTGCCGTAAGGGTGCTTTTTCATTTTTTAGAGAGAGGATTGTTATGTAGATTGCTTTCCTGATTCAAGTAAGACCTCAGCCCGTCTTAACTTGTATCTGTACTATACCATGCACTTCTAAAATCACAATAGGTATTTATAAAGAAAGAATGAACTCCCCCTAAGCTTTTTGGAAAAAGTCTGTAACGAATCAGATTGGTCTATTGATATCCG
>CADBQK010000436.1 GCA_902796775.1 uncultured Lachnospiraceae bacterium | reverse complement strand
TCTTCCGGAAAGCTGAGCTGGACGGTGAACTGATCACAAGCTGTTATGAAGAACTGTTTGATTTCGAGGTGCTGTGATGGAACTGATTAAAAGTACAGATTCGGATTATGAGGAGTACGAGGCTCTTCTGCTCGAGCGGGATCAGGCGGAGAAAGAAGCAGGCTCTGTCTGGATCTGGTACATCCAGACTTTTGGGCAGCTGCTCTCAGATACCTATGAAGAAAAGCTGGAGTGTGTGAAGTGCAAGAAGACTATTTCCTGCTATCAGGCAGCACTGAACCAGGGCGGCATTGTGGACCAGGAAGCCATGAAGGAGTTTCTGGATAAGGAAATGGCTGCTTATTACACGAATCTGAAGCGCATGCAGGACGACAATAAGCGCTGCAAAGATGCTGAAACATCGACCGCTTATGAAGTGAAGCGCGCCAAAGAGCTTTACCGCAGGCTGGCAAAACTGCTTCATCCTGACATTAACCCTGAGACCGACCGGCAGGAAAAACTAATGGAGCTCTGGCAGCGGGCTGTCACCGCCTATGGCCATAATGACGTCAGGGTACTGTCCGAACTGGAAGTGCTGACAAGAAAAGCATTAAAAGAGCTGGGGCTTGGCGGGATCAGGGTGGAGATCCCGGACATCGCGGAAAGGATCGAATCCCTGAAAGAAGAGATATATGAGATCACGCATACAGAGCCGTATACGTATCAGGACCTCTATGCGGATCAGGAAACTGTAGAAAAGAAAAAGGCAGAATTGCGGGAAGAACTGGAGTCTTACCGGAAATACCGGAAAGAACTGGAAGCCGTAATTCAGGATATGATACAGAGCGGAGGTATCAGGTTCAAATGGCTAATGAATTGACGACCGGACAGACCGGCGCACTGATCCAGACTTTGGATCAGCAAGGAATCGGGGAAATTCTGAAACCCCTGATCAGAGAGATCCATCTGTTTGACTCTTACGCAGCCGGGACAACGCACTTAAAGGACCAGTCCGTCCTCGAAGAGATCCATGCAGGGGACAGGCTGAACCTGATGCGCGAGAATAACAAGTTTGATGACAACGCGATCCTGATCATTACAGAAAACAATAAGAAGCTTGGATATGTACCTGAAAAGGATAACCTGATCTTTGCCAGGCTGATGGATGCCGGCAAGCTTCTGAAAGCCAGGATCAGGACGATAGAGAAAAAGGGAAGCTTTACGCAGATCGGCATCGGGATATATCTGATCGATTTTTAGGAGCAGCGGCTGACAGCAAGGAGGATCCGAATGTTTGGAGCAATAGTTGGTGACATCATAGGCTCTGTTTACGAGCGGCACAATATCAAAACGAAAGATTTTCCCCTGTTCCGGGAGGGCTGCCGTTTTACGGATGATACCGTCATGACCTGCTCTGTAATCAGGAGGACATCGGAATTCCATCTTGGAGAACTCAAACAGTGCATGTTAGAAATCTCCAACCATATACTGTATGTCAGGCTTTTCAAAGAAAACTGACATAGGTGAAGAATTCTCACGAAAGGAGGGGTAAGTGGAGACGAGGCTGATTGTCTGCGGCGGCAGGGACTTTGCAGATTATGGATTCTTTGAAACCTGTATGGACAGATTGCTGTCTTACTACAAGGAGGTACGGCTGGTTTCCGGACATGCGTCAGGCGCGGATCACTTTGCGGAGAAATACGCTGAGGAGCGAGGAATAGAGATAGAGATATTCCCTGCTGAGTGGAAGAAATACGGGAGAGCGGCCGGCCCGATCCGAAATCGTGCAATGTTGGATTACGCGAAGGAAGCTGTTCCGGAAATTGCAGCATTCTGGGACGGTAAAAGCAAAGGAACGAAAGACATGCTGAAGCGAGCCCAGGATGTAGGAGCAAAGACCCATATCTTTTATTATTAAACAATAGTCCCCGATTCGCTGAACCAGGACTGAAAAAGATTGATTCAGAAGATCCGGTGATCTATACTTTGAATTGTGCTCGAGATGGAAGATGTAAACAGAAAGGGGTGATGCTGCTGTGAAGTGTATGGACTTCCCTGTGATCGATCCGGTCGCAACAGGACAGAATATTAAAACTCT
>CADBQK010000435.1 GCA_902796775.1 uncultured Lachnospiraceae bacterium | reverse complement strand
GCACAGGCATGGATTTACAAGAAGAATGACTCCGGTAAAGCTGCGCCTGATACTGGAGGATCTGGGACCGACATATATCAAGATCGGGCAGATCATGTCCAGCCGCTCTGATATTCTTCCGAAGGAATATTGTGAGGAGCTGATGAAGCTGCGTTCGGATGCTCCACCGATGCCTTTTTCCGAGCTGATCGAGGTAATTGAAGAATCTTATGGGCGTCCCTGGGGGGATGTTTTTACTTATATCGAGAGCAAGCCGCTTGGTGCCGCTTCCATTGCTCAAGTGCACAAGGCCAAACTGGTTTCCGGTGAGGACGTCGTGGTAAAGGTGCAGAGGAAAGGCATCTATGAGATCATGAGGCGCGATATCGGTCTTTTGCACCGGGCTGTAAAGCTGATGCCTCCGATCAAGATCAAATCGGTTGTTGATCTCAACATGATCCTGGATGAGCTCTGGGTCGTGACGCAGGAAGAGATGAATTTCCTGAAGGAAGCATCCAATATGGAGGAGTTTGCAGATCATAACCGGGATGTCGTATATATTTCCTCACCGTCTCTGTTCCGTCAGTATACGACGGAGCAGGTACTTGTAATGGAGTATGTAGATGGCCTGCCGATCGATGATGCGGACCTGCTTCAGGAGAATGGATATGACCTGCAGGAGATCGCCGAGAAGATGGTGGATAATTATGTCAAGCAGGTGCTGGAGGACGGCTTTTTCCATGCCGATCCGCATCCCGGGAACCTGCGTGTGGATGATGGAAAGATTATCTACATTGATATGGGGATGATGGGCCGGCTATCCAAGAGGGATTGCGAACTGCTGCGAAAGGGTGTCCGCGGACTCGCTGAAAGGGATATCGGCCTGGTGCAGGATGCCTTGATGGGCCTCGGTGATTTTTACGGCAGACCGGATCAGACCAGACTGCATGCAGATATCGGGGAGCTGGTGACAAAATACGGTTCACTGGATTTCGGGAAGATCGATGTAGTCAAGATCATGACAGAGCTGATGGATATCATGCGGGCCAATCAGGCTACAATGCCCAAAGGATTTACCATGCTCCTGCGCGGCCTTGCTCAGATGGAAGGTGTCCTTGCAGTGATCAGCCCCGACCTGAATGTCGTACAGATTGCCTCTACAAGGATGAAGCAGGAAGTATTTGATATCCGTAAGCTGAAAGAGCAATTTCCCCGTATGGGGGTGGATCTGTACCTCTCAGCGAAAAACCTGGTGGAAATCCCCACCCTGACAGCAAAGCTGCTAAGAGAGTATGAGAAAGGGCAGGCAAGGGTCAATCTGGAACTGTATTCATCTGAGGAAATGATTGCAACAACACATCATCTGGTGCGTAATCTTGTCATCGGTATGTGCATTGCAGCACTGCTGGTCAGTTCGAGTATTATCTGTACAACGGATATGTGGCCGAAGGTATTCGGGATCCCGCTGCTGGGAGCAGCAGGGTATTTTACAGCACTGGTCGTATCCGCCTATGTTGTCCTGCGCTATTTCTGGAGAAAGCATAACCAGAAGAAGTGATACAGGTTTCTCTGGTCTTTCATGAGCGGGAAAAGATTTTTTGAAATCACCTTTATAGTAACAATTTGGTAATTGCGAAACACGTTAGTTTAGGGTGCAGCCTGCATATCCCCGTGGCAGACACACTTTCGCTCGGAAAAACACGTAGCGGTACATAAGTGTGCAGTCAGCTTATACTGACTGCACACTAAGTACCGACGTGTTTTTACGGTCTGGCAGAAGATATGCAGGAACTGCACCGCTATATGGAGCCAGTTTTTGAGTTTCGCAATTATCTGTATCGTAACAATTGGGGAAGGGAAAACGTATGAAAACACGATGGCTGGCAGCCGGTCTGGCTGCCTGCATGCTTTTTGGGAATATGCAGGGGGCAGCAGGGGCTGTTCTACAGGTGCAGGCGGCTGAGGTGGAGACGTTTCAGGAGACAGAAGAAAGGGAGCCGGAAGTCCAGGACCGGTTTGATTTTGAAACGGAGAGTGTCCGGGAAGAAAAGCAAAGGGATGAAAAGGGCTTTCGTGATGTCTGGGAAGAGGAGACTGCCGGTAAGGATGATCCGGACAAAGGAAATAATGGACAGTCGCAGCCGGATGATACATCTGCAGGGGAAACTCAGCTAGAGGAATCTGCCGATGCGGGAATAGAAGAAGGCGAAAAGGGGCAGGCTGAAAGTGAGGCTGGGGAAGATGCCGGTCCGGAGTCTGTAAAGGGATCCGAAGAGGAAACAGAGAAAGCAGCAGAAAAGGAGCCTGAGGTGGAGTCGGAAAAAGAGCCATCGGATCCGTCAGCTTCAAAAGAGCCTTCCGGGGACAGGCTTATCTGGAAAAAGGAGCATGCTCCTCTGGTACAGGCGGGGGATCTGAAGGCAGAGCATCTGATTCCTGATGATGGGGAAAAATCCGGCTACTCCAGAAAAGCGGCAAAAAACGTATCCCAAAAGGGCAGTACCCTGACAAAGGAACAGGTTCTGGAGGGATTAAGGGCGAAGTTTGCAGCTGCCTTCTCCGACTATGCTCACACTGTGGATATTTCCGGTTTTGAACTGTACAAAAAAGGATATGCTCAGGATGGGCTGGATGGGGAGGCTATCGTGAATGAGGCTTATCAGACAGCAGTCGGCGGAGAGCATTTTTATATTACGGGAGATTATAAAATCGGAGCTTCGGAGTCGACCGGACAGATGCAGAAAGTCAGCATCGGATACGGTAAGCATTTTCGTAAATCTTCCTCGCCGGAGGATGGAAGCCTTCCTGAGCCGGATAAGACGGCGATCAAAGCTGCTGTTAAGGAGTTCCATACAGCTGCTGCAGCTGCCGGGAAGGTTGTGAAGGCAGGAGACGATGATCTGGAAAAGATCCTGCTGCTTCATGATTACCTGGTTACGGAATGTACCTATGATAACGGAGGAAGCAATGCATCCGGATATTATCCGGATGATGACTATACAGCTTATGGTGCCCTGGTAAAAAGGAAGGCGGTATGCAATGGCTATGCCTTTGCTTTTTCCTGGCTGGCGAAAGATCTTGGAATCGAGACCTACATTGTGGCCAGTGAGTCCATGGATCATGCCTGGAACCTGGTAAAGCTAAAAGGAGCCTGGTACCATATTGATGTCACAAGAGATGATCCGGTCTTCGGAAAGGGCATCACCTTCTTTGGATTGAAAAATGAAGACGCATCTGATGAGGGTTATGTAAGCCACGAGTTTTTCCTTCGCAGTGATGGGGAGATGCGCTCCTTAGGTTATACGGATTGGAAAGTGCAGGCGAGCAGCGTGGCAATACCGGCAGCTTCTGTCTCTTCTTCCTTTAGCGAATATCTGTTCCGCAAATATCCGGATGGCGCTTATGGAAAGATCAGTGGGAAATGGTATGCCGGCGCGCTTGCAGAAAAAAAGATTTATCGCTCCTCTTCTTTGAAGAGAACGGATGCATCGGCTGTCTATACAGATAAAGGTATGCTGTATGCAATTCCCCGGGGCAGTCTGGTGTATTTCTGCAGGACAGATGGTGTGTTTGCCTATGACCCTGCATCCGGGAAGATTCTTGCGGCTGCTCTGGTCGACGGGAAAGAGAAACAGATTTCCGAAATGGGGATCAGGGATGCTAAGCTAGTGTATCTTTCTCAGGATACTGCTGGCAGGACTGAACGCAGCGAGCAGGCTCTGAAGGGGCTGTATACACTTGAGGCACAGGGATGGCTGACGCTTCCGGATGGTTCGCTGAAATATTTCAAAAAAGGAAAGGTGCGTACCGGCCGGCAAAAGATCAGCGGGAGCTGGTACTATCTGGACAAGGAAACCGGGATCCGGCAGACCGGCTGGATCAAAGACGGTTCTTACCGGTATTATTTTGATGAGGAGAGCGGGAAAGCACTCACCGGATGGCAGGTCATCGGGAAAAAAGCTTATTATTTCAAGAAATCAAATGGTCGTGCTGTGACAGGCAAGCGAAAGATCGGCGGGAGGAAGTATACCTTCAACAGTAAAGGTGTACTGAAAAAGAGCAGTGCAGCGGCTTTGACAGGGCAGTACTTTTTTAACAAAAAGGGCAAACCGGCCAGGGGATGGAAAACACTCGGGAATAAGAAGTATTATTTCAGCAAGAAAACATACCGTTATCTGACAGGTCTCGTGAAGATCGGAAAGTATCGTTATTACTTCTCCGGCAAGGGCGTCATGAAAACGGGATTCCGCACGATCGATGGCAGAAAATACTATTTCAAGTCCAATGGCCGCATGGATACGGGCTGGATCGAAACGAAGGACGGGAAACTCCGGTATCTGAAAAATGAGAAGCCTGTCAAAGGTCTGCAGGAAATATATGGGAAAGAGTTCTACTTTGACAGTAAGGGCAATCTTCAGACCGGCCTCGTAAAGATGGGAGGAAAAATGTACTATTTCCT
>CADBQK010000434.1 GCA_902796775.1 uncultured Lachnospiraceae bacterium | reverse complement strand
CGGAGGTTCGAATCCCCTCGTGGACGGCCTGATAAGAGCGGAATGTATTAGCTGGCGATTAGCTGGCTGCCCATTCCGCTCTTATCTATTTTCAGAAACAGGAACCGTGGGAATGATGGAACCCGGCTAACAGATCTTTGCAAAAATCAGAATTCAGCTAAGAATAAAGGCTGTTCGGCTAAGACCCATAAAGGGGCTTTTCAGCTAAGGAAAGCGGATGACTTTCCTGATATGGGTTTTAAGTACAGATAAAAGCTGTTTTTTCAGGCAGGATAAAAGCTGTTTCTGTACAGACAAGGCAGGATTTGCAAAGAATTGTTGGCAGAAAAAGGGATAATCGATATGCAGTTTTATTAGCTGCAGCTAAGACGGGCAAGTGTCTTTTGCTGCCGAAATCCATTCGGCGTCAGAAGCGAAAAAGTTCGTATAAGGCTGTATGTTGGTAACAAACGGAAAACCCGTTTGGATCAGATCAAATAAAGGTCTGATTCAAGCGGGTTTTTTGTTTTCCAACAACGGAAAGGAGGCAGGTGGAAATTGACAGGGAAGGGAACTGAATGGCCCAGGAGAAACCGGGTGGATTTTCGATCCGGTGACGAGAGGATCATAGAAATTGAACTGGAGAGACTGAGGGATTTCAAGAACCATCCTTTCAGGATCACCGATGATGAGCAGATGCGGGAGCTGGTGGAAAGCATAGAGTATTTTGGCATTCTCAATCCCCTGATCGTGCGGCCATTGCCGGAAGGAGTTTACGAAATCATCTCTGGACACAGAAGGAAATATGCTGCTGGCCGGCTTGGATATCGAAAAGTGCCGGTTGTCATCAGGGTTATGAGTGACGAAGAAGCCGTGATCGGTATGGTGGATGCAAATCTTCAGAGAGCGACTGTTCAGCCAAGTGAAAGAGCCTTTGCCATCAAAATGAGATATGAGGCCATGAGGAGGCTCCCCGGCAGAAAAAAAGGTGGTCAGGATGATCAGAAAATGAAGGGAATTCGCACAGTACAGATCCTTGGAGAAGAGATTGGAGACAGTCCGAAGCAGGTCCAACGGTATCTGAAAATTACGGAATTGATCCCTGAGCTGCTGGAGATGCTGGATAACAGGAAGATTTCTTTTAACCCGGCATACGAAGTCGCTTTTTTGAAAAGGGATGAGCAGAAGGAACTGTTGGAGGCAATGAGCTATGTACAGTCTGCGCCGTCCCTGTCACAGGCGCAACGGATCAAGGCGCTGAGCCAGGAAGGAACACTGAACCTGGAGATGATGAAAACTATTCTGTCTGAAATCAAAAAAGGGACGATTAACCGGGTCATGTTTAAGAATGAGCAGCTGTATCAGTTCTTCCCAAGGGAATATACAGCAGAGCAGATGAAGCAGGAGATTTTGGAGATACTGAAAAACTGGGTGAATTCAGGACAGGATGAGGGAAAGGGCATCAGTAGACGGAAAGAGACAGATGAGACAGAAAGAGACCAGACAGGAACAGAAGGGATTCATGGGACTGGCTATAGTACAGAATAATCGATACAACCGGAAGTCTATCCTAACGATGGAACAGAACAGGACAGCACCAGAATAAGGAGGAAAAAGCAAATGTGTAAGGTAATAGCAATCGCAAATCAGAAGGGAGGCTGCGGAAAAACCTCTGTTACAGCGAACCTGGGAATAGGACTGGCTATGGCCGGTAAGAGAGTCTGCATGATCGATGCAGATCCGCAGGGTTCATTAACAGTCAGCCTCGGATATCCGGATCCGGATGAGATCCCGGTTACGTTGGCAACGATCATGACAAACATTATTGATGAAAAAGATTTCCCGGCAGATTACGGAATACTGCATCACAAGGAAGGAGTCGATCTGCTCCCGGCAAACATGGAGCTTTCAGGTATAGAAGTTTCTCTGGCGAACACGATGAGCAGGGAGATGATTCTGAAGGAATATATCGAAATCATCCGGGATCATTATGACTACATAATCCTGGATACGATGCCTTCGCTGGGAGTTATGACGATCAACGCGCTCGTGGCTGCGGACCGTGTACTGATACCCTGCGCAGCAAGCTATCTCCCGGTAAAAGGTCTGCAGATGCTGATGAAAACAATCGCTGTTGTGAAGAAGCGGCTGAATAAGCAGCTCAGGATCGAAGGGATACTGATCACGATGGTAGATTATCGGACGAATTACGCCAAGGACATTACCGCAATGCTCCGGGAGAGCTACGGGATGGATGAGGATGTCGGCGTGCTGCATACCTTTATTCCCTTTTCCGTCAAAATCCAGGAGGCATGTTCCGAAGGGATCAGTATTTTACGGTACGCGCCAAAATGCAAAGTTGCAGAAAGTTTCGCAGAACTGACAAAGGAGGTCATTGGAGAATGAGCACAAAGTTGAGACCGGGACAGAAGATTAAGCTGAAGAGTGTTGAGGAACTGCT
>CADBQK010000433.1 GCA_902796775.1 uncultured Lachnospiraceae bacterium | reverse complement strand
TCGTTTTGACGATTCGCTCGTCGCCCACGGTGATCCGCACCATCCGCATGGTCAGGGTCACCAGCTCCTCCGCCGTTTCCGGCACCGGCGGCAGGCGCTCGGGGGAGCCGAAGCGCTCCGCGTAATAGGCAATCATGCGATCCAGCAGCGCGTTCCAAATATCCTCCTTGCTGTCAAAATGCTTATATATCCCGGATTTGACGAGCCCAAGCGAGGCGCTCAGCTCCCGGATGTTCGTGCCGGCATAACCGTATTTGGAGAACATTTCCAGAGCTGCCATCAGAATCGTTTCTTTTGTGTTTCTTGCCATATGACCTCCGAAAAGAAAGTGACCTTTGGTTCACTAACTTATTATAGTGAACGAAAGGTCACTTGTCAAGTCTGTTTTATCGCTTCAGCGCATGTATTTCGGCAATGCAAAGTGAGGATGTTTTGCAAAAAGCTTGTTGAGGGTTTCTCCCAATGCCTGGGTCTGCCGGCCCGTTCTACGCTGAAAAACAGAGCCTGCGCTCTGTGGTTTATTGTACGAGCGCCTTTCCATGAACGGGAGCGCTCCACCAACCGACATATGTCACGCGCCATCATCTGCTTCGCAAAATCCTGATTCTCAGTTCAGTTCTTCGATAAAAGCAAATATACGCCGCGTTGCAAGTTCATCTCCGGACATTCTTCTCAACTCGTCAGCCGTGATCCATTTGTAATCAGACGTCTCTCCTTCCTGCAATACGATACTGTCTTTATCGGTATCCGTGATGCAAAGATACTCCACATAAATCGACTGATGTCCGTCATGAAGCACCCGTCCTATCTCGGCCAGCTGCTCGGAAGTGATCCCGGTTTCCTCATAAAGCTCTCTGCGGGCACAGGCCACGGGATCCTCGCCTTGCAATGCGGAGCCGCCTGCTGTCGCCTCCCACATTCCGCCGAGATGCTTTCTTTTATCCCTCTGCATCACAAGATAACTGCCATCCGCATGCCTTACAATGATATCACAGACGAGATGGAATAAACCTTCGGGGATTTGTTCTCCCCGAATCAGCGACACATCCGGTACTTTTTTGAAATCTCTGTCATAAGCATCCCAGCGTTCCATGCTTCCTTATCCTCTTATTCCGATTTGTCAGCGAAGCTGATACACCAGCATCCCGTTGCCATACGGGTCATCTTCAGCGCCGAATTCTTTTCTGATCAACTGATATCCGTTTTTCTCCAGAACCTTCACGGATGCTTCATTTCCGTAAACCACCCGGCCCCAGATCACGGCTATGCCGAAGCGGGAGACGACAAAATCAGAAATGGCCCGCAGCAGTTCTGTTGCGTAACCTTTGCCGCGATGTTTTTGTCCGATACAGTATCCAACTTCCGTCTCGTCAGGGTGGCCTTCAACTTCGCTGATTCCGGCGTCACCGATCAGTTCCCCTGTATCCTTCAGCTCCACGCCAAGCACAAAGGGAAGCCTCCCATCATCGACACAATCCGCATAAAAACGGATGGCATCCTGCGCTTCTTCCTGATCGGCATAGCACTCGTTGGGAAACCATTTCCTGACTTCTTCATCCCTATGATTTACATAAAGCTGCCGTGCGTCCTCCGCTTTGAATTTCCGGCCAATCAGACGTTCTGTTTCAAATAGTCTATCCATTTCAAACCCGTATACACAAATCTGTTACTGCGGATAGCTTATCATCAAGCCTGTGCATCCTTCTCTTCATACGGTTTGTTCCACGAGCCGATTTCGATCAGATTCCCTTCAGGATCGGCGATATAGCAGGTTCTCTGTCCCCATGGCTCTGTGGTCGGTGCAAGGACCGGCTCAGCACCGCTTTCCACAGCATTTTTATACGCCGAATCAACCTCATCAAAGGTATCAACGTAGAGAGCGATCTCTGAATGACCGTTCAGACCCTTGACATATTCATATTGATGGCTTGTCATTTTCTCAAAATCTTTTCTCCCGTATAGCAGAAACAGCGTCCCATCTTTAACGAGATATACGT
Source organism: uncultured Lachnospiraceae bacterium (assembly GCA_902796775.1). Next base: position 986 of record CADBQK010000433.1, on the reverse strand, counting down.
TGGATGTGTTTTCCTCTTCCTTGATTTCAAAGCCCAGTACATCTCTGTAAAAACGGATCATCTTTGCCATATCGTTGACAAGCAGGCCGAATCCATCCAGTCTCATACATTATCCCTTCTTTTTCTTGGCAGCTGGAAGCTCATTGTACATTGCGTTCAGCAATTCCCTCAGAAACTCCTTATTCTCCACACGATCAACGAGCAGCATTTCTTTCGCTCCATCGTAGGGCCGTTCCAAGTCGGCGTCTGGCATCATCGCCTGAGCGGACTTTGTAGGCTTCACAAGGAAACGGTCGTCATAAATACCGCCGACAATCCTGTCATGATAATAAATGATGTATTCACCCATCATGGCCCGCCAGGTGATGCCCTCCAGCTCTGAAAGCTGCTCCAGAATGAAATCCAGATATCCCTTGCTCGATGCCATCTTTCCTGGCCTCCGTTTCCTTTGGTTTGGGTTTTCAGCCATGTCTACTATAGCATAAGGCGTATGCAAGTACAAGGTTTTATATGGATCGGTATGCGTTTTCCGGAAAATACCTTCGTCCTTTCGAGAAGAGTATTGAAAAGGGGCTAACTGACTTTCACAAACATCAGTAAGCTCTCATTTTCGCAAATGTGGTTTTGCTGCTAAATTGTTGCCGTGCAGGGGTCTGACATGAAAACCTTATTTCATGCGGGTTTCCGGATTTCAGCCCTCATTTCTACTTGGCAGGACTGATTCTGTTAAGAATGATCGTTCGCCCTGTTTGTCATTCCTTTGATGACCATTTTTTCATTTTGCTCACCTCATGACGACAGGTACATCGCATAGATCTGGCAGGGGTTCGCCTCGCCCCACAGCCCTGAAATCACCTCAAACTCCGTGAATTTCGATACGTTCAATCTTTAGGGGCGTATTCATACAGTTCCCCCATATAGTACTGTTCCTGAAAAGCAATGGCACTCAGGATCGTAGCCCGGGAAAAGGGCTGGCCGTCAACGCT
>CADBQK010000432.1 GCA_902796775.1 uncultured Lachnospiraceae bacterium | reverse complement strand
TGCGGTTCCGGGAGTACGGCTGCTCCGGCAAGCTCTGCAGCGGAAACGCAAGCCCCGGAAACAGAAGCAGCGGAAATGGATTCTGCTGAAACGGCAATCGCTGAATCTGAATCTGCTGTCGGTGTACAGGAAAGCGAAGAAATCCCGGAGGCATCCGATATCGAGGAGAGTGTGGTGGAAGATGAAAGCGGCAGTGAGGAACAGACGCTGACGCATACCTTTGATTTTGAAGGTCTGAAAGCCGTTGTGACACTGGATCTGCGTGATGGATGGTCTGCAGATTTTGGCAGTGGAGCGGTTTATTTCTGGGGACCGGATGATGATAAGAATAATGAGGCATCTGCTTACGGTTATGTGATCAGCAAAGATGAATATGACGAGAATGTAGCGGAGTACAAGAATTACGATAGTTTTACAGAAGTCGATGGAGGCGTCAAATTCAATGAAGGGGAGGGCGGCTGCTATAAATATCTGTTCCAGGTGGACGAAGATGTGTATTTCATGATCGCAGTCAGGCAGGATCTGGATCCTGAGCCTGTCTATGCACGCTTTGATGTGAAAAAATACGATGCAGCTTCAGATTCCTCCTCAGATGCATCTTCGGGTACATCTTCAAAGAAAGGGATTGACTACCTGGCCTTGGTCAATAAGCTGAACCCCCTGCCGGATGGCTGGGAGGATAGCCTGGAGACCGTTACCATGACAAATACTGTGGGAGATGAGGTAGAAGTTGAGAAAAAGGCCTATGATGCCTATCTTAAGCTGAAAGAAGCTCTGGAAGCAGAGGGTGTATTTGTGGATCTGGATTCCGCCCGCCGGAGTGTTGCCAAGCAGCAGGAGATCATGGATCGATTCACAGAAGAATATGGTGCGGATTATGCCGCCAAGACGGTTGCGGTTCCGGGCTTTTCGGAGCATCATACAGGACTGGCACTTGATCTTTATCTGATCATTGACGGTCAGGATGTTACTCAGAATGAAGATATGATCCAGTATCCCGAGATCTGGGAGAAAATTCATGCAAAGCTCGCTGATTATGGCTTTATCCTGCGCTATCTGAAAGATAAAGAGCATATCACCGGCTATGGTTATGAGCCCTGGCATATCCGCTATATTGACGATGTTGAAAAAGCCCAGGAAATCATGTCCAAGGGAATTACCCTGGAGGGATTTCTTGGCGCGGTCAATGAAACAGATGTCGATATCGATTATGGCAGCTCCACAGCCTACTCGCAGGAGGAGCTGGAAGAAGCAGTCATTCAGATCAAGTGTAAGTTTGCTTCATTCGAGGGCTGCGAACTTCATTCCCTGCGCTATGCAGGAGATGAGTGCAGAACCCAGGAGAATGTGGAATGGCTGAACTCTCTTAGCGAAGGAAGCAATTATACACAGGTGTGCGAGTTCCTGTCCAGTTTCCATACTCCTGCAGAGGGCGATTTTGCCTGGGAACCGGATCATGAATATGAAGACTACCAGTGGTGGCTGGCCAGGACTGATGACGGCGGCTGGGAAGTCGTCAGCTGGGGATACTGATAAGGATCTGTCCTTTCGATTGTGAATGGCGGCGTTTTACTTTAAAATAGAGCCGTATACGGATACACATTCTGCTTTTTTGCTATCTGCAGCATATCTGAAAGATAATATACAGCGTATTTGAATAGATGATATGCAGCGTTTCTGAATAGATGATATGCAGCGTATCCGAAAAGATAAGAGAAAGAACGCTTTCAGGGAAAAGACTTGAAAGCGTTCTTTCCTGTTTTGAATCATCCGGAGGCAGAAGAAGGCCAGCGTTTGGTCGTAATTCTTCCCAGGGCCGGAGAAGGCTGACATTTTGACATGGAGGGAAAGAACAATATGATGAAGCAGGTAAAGGTGAACGGTGTCGCCCTGCACTACATTGTAAAAGGGAAAGGCAGGCCGATCGTTCTGGTACATGGCAACGGGGAGAGTCATGAGCTTTTCCGCGTACAGATTGCTCAGCTGACTGCGGCCGGCTACCGGGTTTATGCGCCGGATTCCAGAGGACATGGAGCCAATCCGCCGCTGCAGGAGTATCATTATGCAGATATGGCAGAAGATATGTATCAGTTTATCCGGGCGATGGGCTTAAAGCACCCTGCTTTTTACGGACACAGTGATGGAGGCATCATCGGCCTGCTTCTGGAGATCATGCACCCGGGCACGCTTGGAATACTTGCTGTGAGCGGTACAAATCTTTCTCCTGAAGGACTGGATCCGGCCTTTCTCGAAGAAAACACACAGATCAATGAAGAAGACCCGGATCCTTTGATCACGCTGATGCTGACAGAGCCTCATATCGATCCGAAATCACTGGAAAAGATTCAGATTCCGGTATTGCTGACGGCTGGTGAATATGATCTGGTCCTGCCGGAAGAGACAAGGAACATTGCCGCTCATCTTTCCAGAGCAGAAATGGTGATACTGGAGGGGGAGGATCACGGAAGCTATATCGAAGACAGTGAGATCATGGGGCAGATCCTGATTGATTATCTGAAGAGAGAATGGCAGCCGGAATAGTTTTGGAAATCCTCATAATGAATCTACGAAAAGTACGAACCAGACTTGATATTTACATGATAAGTCTTGTATAATAGAACACAGATGCAGACTTAAACAGAGATACATAAAGAGATACATAATAGGGAGGATCTCATCATGCTGAATATAAACAAAACAATTGAGAATGGGAAAGCTGATTATATGCTGGAGGGACGTCTGGATACAGTGACCGCGCCCGATCTGGAGAAGGATCTGAAAGATTCTCTGTCCGATGTGAGCGAGCTGGTTCTTGATTTTGCGAATCTGGAATATATTTCTTCAGCCGGACTTCGTGTTCTGCTCTCTGCACAGAAGACTATGGCAAAGCAGGGCGGGATGAAGGTAATCCATGTCAATGAAACGATCATGGAGATCTTTGAAGTCACCGGTTTTTCGGACATTCTCACGATCGAGTAAATCCGCCTCACCGTAGATCAGCAGATTTTTCATATCTCTCTCAGAAAATATCCAGGCGATCGCGGAGGTGGGATTCAATGATTGAAAAGAAAATATACCGTTCAGATATGCTGGACTGTGTGCTGTGTTATGATGCACCATGCACCAGGGCATGTGGAAAGATGGACCCGGCAGCTCTGCTGCGCAGCTGCTGGTTTGAAAATGATGCTGCAGCCGCTGACCGGCTGCCTCAGAGCAATCTCTGCGCGTCCTGCCCGGCTCCCTGTGAGGATGCCTGTGTTCGCGCACGTAAAGTGCAGGTCCGGGAGCTGATCAGCCGCCTTTATCAGGAGGTCAGACCGGAGCTGGAGGTGCATGTGCCGCAGGATGAAGAGCGCCTTCGTACGCAGATGTGCGGGGTCCCTCTGGAAAATCCGTTTCTGCTTTCTTCTTCTGTAGTGGCCAGCACTTATGATATGTGTGCAAGGGCGTTTGAAGCAGGCTGGGCCGGTGCTGCCTTCAAAACGATATGTTCTCTTGATATTCATGAAGCATCCCCGCGGTTTTCTGCAGTTACCGGTGATAATGGGAGTATTATCGGTTTTAAGAATATCGAGCAGCTCTCCGATCACAGTGTAGAGGAGAATATGGAGGTCTTCCGGCGGCTGAAGGAGAAGTATCCATCAAAGTTCATTCTGGCGTCGATTATGGGACAGAATGATGAAGAATGGGAAAATCTGGCTCGTCTTTGTGAGGAAAACGGTGCAGATGCCATAGAGCTGAATTTCTCATGTCCGAATATGGCAGACGGCGGTCTGGGCTCCGATATCGGACAGGTCCCGGAACTGGTAGAGCAGTTTACCGCAGCAGCCAGAAGGGGGACGAAGATACCTGTTCTTGCCAAGCTGACACCGAATGTGGCCCGGATGAGTCCGGCGGCAGAGGCTGCTCTTCGCGGCGGAGCCGATGGCATTGCTGCGATCAACACAATTAAAAGTATCATCGGGGTCAGCCCGCATACCTATGTTTCAGCCCCTGCAGTCCACGGCATGTCTTCTGTAGGCGGATACAGCGGGAATGCGGTAAAGCCGATTGCCCTTCGTTTTATAGCCGAGATGGCTCAGAATCCGGCCCTGTCCGGGATGCATCTCAGCGCCATGGGCGGGATCGAGTCCTGGAAAGATGCCCTGGAGTATATTCTCCTGGGAGCCGGCAGCGTACAGGTCACGACAGCGGTCATGCAGTACGGATACCGTATCATTGAGGATCTGAAATCAGGGCTGAATCTGTACCTGGCTGAAAAAGGCTTTCACAATATTGAGGAAGCCCGTGGGCTTGCCCTTGATACAGTCAGTGAGACGACAGATGTCCTGGAGCGGGATACAGTTGTGTTCCCGAAATTCCAGCCGGAGAAATGCATAGGCTGCGGCCGATGCATGATTTCCTGTGCAGATGGAGGGCATCAGGCAATCCGCCTGAATGAAAACAGAAGACCTGTCCTGAACGGGAAGAATTGCGTAGGCTGTCATCTCTGCGTACTGGTCTGCCCTGTAAGAGCAGTTGTATCCGGACGAAAACGGGTACAGAAGAGATAGCAGGTCAGAAAGTCCGATGGTCCGATGGTCCGATGGCCAGCAGATCAGCAAGGCAGAGGGTCAGATAGTCAGATAACCAGATACTCAGATGACCAGATAGTCAGCAAGTCAGTTCCGGCTAGTTTCGGCGTAACAGGCAGGAGCAGGGCTTTCAGGTGAAGCAAAGGTCCAGAAGCCTTTAGAATTATCAGAGCTGTAATGCAGAAGATAAGCAAAGCCAAAAGCAGAAGCAGAACCAGATCAAGACGTATTTAGAGGTATTTATATGTACAGACAAGAAATCACCCATTACAGCCAGCATCTTGACAGAGAGATGCATATCATGGTCTACGGCCACGATGGGCTGCCGTTTCTGGCTTTTCCAACACAGGATTCCCTGTGTCATAATTATGAAGATTTCGGGATGATCGATGAGCTCCGGGATTACCTGGAGTTTGGCCGGATCCGGTATTTTGTAGTGGATACAGTAGATAGTGAAAGCTGGTCGCCCAAAGACTGGGACAAGAGCTTTCGCTCAGCCCGTCAGGAGCAGTATTATCACTATATTACAGAAGAAGCGGTTCCCTTTATCCTGGACTGGACCGGAGGCTGGCTGCCTGTTACAACCGGATGCAGTATGGGTGCCAATCATGCACTGAACATGTTCCTGCGCAGACCGGATCTGTTTTCCGGAGTACTTTCCCTTTCCGGTGTATTTGACAGCGACTGCTTCTTTGATGGCTGGATGGATGAGACACTCTATATGAATTCTCCTGAGAGATATCTGCCGAACATGTCTGCTGATCATCCCTATGTGGATCTGTACAATCAGAAAGAGATAATCATCTGTGTCGGACAGGGAGCATGGGAAGAGGATGGTGTACGCTCTGTCCGGTTCCTGCAGCAGGTCTTTGAAGAGAAAGGGATCCATGCCTGGTGTGATTTCTGGGGATATGATGTCAATCACGACTGGCCATGGTGGTTTACCCAGATGCATTATTTCCTGCCTATTCTGCTGGAAAAGCTGACTTGAGATCCTGCGTGGATCAATTCGGCATCATAGAACCC
>CADBQK010000431.1 GCA_902796775.1 uncultured Lachnospiraceae bacterium | reverse complement strand
TGCCAACTGGAAGATCGACAGAAAAAAACTTCCGAAGCCCATGATCCGGTCCATAGAGGGACGCGCGCCGGAAACCGGATTGCAGAAAAAGATCCTGTCATGTATCCAAAACGTGCTGCCGGGGTATTCAGCCGGCACGGATGCGGATCTTACACACGAGGGTCTTTCCTCGCTTGACTGGATCACCCTTTTGGGAATGCTGGCGGACAGATACGGGATCATGCTGAATATTGCCGATGTCCAGAGATGCAGGACCATTCTGGGACTGGAAAAACATATTCTTGAAAACCCGGATATCCGGACAAGCAGCGATGTTCGGGAGGCCAGAGCCACGCTCACGCAGAGTATCTATTATCATCTGGGGCAGCATTCCTGCCTGTCAGAATCCATGATGGCGGTCGCTCTCCGGTTGGATCCGGCTGTCGAGACGGATGCCATCATAAACGCTGTGCGCCGTGCGGCGGCTGTACACCCCGGGCTCTTTGCCCGGTTTGAAGAAAGAGAGGGCGAAATATTCATCCTTGCGCCGGAATCAGTGGAGGACGCAGCGCAGCAGATTTCTGTCGAGATCATCCTGACCGGGGAGGATAAACTGCCGGAAGTGTGCACCGGGTTTCCTCTGAAACATATCCCATCGGACAGTGAAACCTGCTTCCGATTTGCCATATGCGAAACAGAATCTTCCAAAACCCTGATCTCCTCCTTTTCGCATGTGATAGGGGACGCTGCTTCCGTTTCTGTTCTGCTTGACGACATCCTGCGGGCGCTTGACGGCCGGGAGATCAAAGGAGAATATATGAATATCTTCCAGATTGACCGGGAAATGGAACAGTTGCAGCAGGCAGAATGCGACGAACCGGTATGCCTTGGCCCGAAAGCACATTTTGCTGAGCTCCTGAGCAATGCCGTATGGCCCGGGCTGCTGTCCGGCCCTTGCAAAGCTGTCAGCGGCACGATCTACGGAACGAAGGTTATGCCGCTTTCCAGACAGGCAGTCGCATCTCTTTGCAGGGAACTTAATGTATCCGAAACCCTCTTCTTTGCCGGGCTGACCGTGCTGGCACTCTCCGGGAGAACATCCCGCGGCGGCAGAGTCCCGCTGCTTTTGGCCAACAACGGCAGGATTGACAGCCGATTCACAAACACCTTCGGATTTTTGGTCCGGCCTGTCATCATCTGCCCGGATACAGATCCGACGGTTTCCGCCGCGGCCTTTTTTCAGGAGATCAGCTATCAGTATTACAAGGGGCTTGGTCTGCACGGCCTCCCCCTGCCGCTTGATGAGATGCATGCCCGCTATCCCCGGTGGACGGATCATCTTTTCCTTTATCAGGAAGACAGCGGCTTCCATACAGTATTTGATAAAGAATTGGAAGAAGAATGGCTTGAGACGGAACAGGAAGGCATTCACGAAGAGGACGGGTTCAGGGAAAACGAAGCGGGAAGTATTCCGGAACAAATGGCCCGGCGCTGGGCCATTTGCCAGATGTTCTATGATGTCATTGTTAAAGATGACGATGTCAACCTGGCAGTCGGCGCAAATCGGGACGCTGTATCTGAAAAGCTTCCACAGGAGATTGCGGAAGAAATCGCGCGTATATGCCGGCTGCTGTCTGAAAACCGGAATGCCCTCCTGGGAGAACTCATGATCGGTGGAGACGTGATCCACGATTGAGTTGAAACACCATCCTCAAAAAATTCCAAATACGGCGTCCAGGCCGGTGTTTTGCAGCACGTCCAGGAAATTCTCGCCCACGTTGGACAGCTCCATGCTGCCATTTGCCATCTTCATCCTCTTGAAGGTGTTCAGCAGGACGCGCAGGCCGGCAGATGAGACATAATCGCACTCGGCAAAGTCCAGTGTCAGAGACTGCACGCCGTCTAACTCCTTGTCCAGACAGGCATTCAGATCAGCAGCAGTCAATGTGTTGAGCTCGCCCGAAAGGCTGACAGTCAGCCCGGTTCCGTTTTTCTGTGTAGTCAGTTGCATTTTTCTTGCCTCCTATTCTTTGATCGTCAGAATAACCATGGTGATGTCGTCGAACTGGGGAACTCCCGCAGCGAATTCTCCGACATCAGCCAAAATACGTTCTAGCACCTGTTCGCCCGGCAGATCTCTGGTATTGTCCACAATGCTCATCAGACGATCTTCGCCGTAAAGCCTGTTGTTTATGTCGTGAGCCTCGTCCACGCCGTCGGTGTACAGCAGCAGGCGGTCGCCCGGAGCAAGATGAAGCTCATCCTCTTTGTATTGTGTGAATTCCATGCCGGCTAAGAAGAGCCCGTGCACCTTCTTCATCTCCTCGCAGGGCTGACCCCTGCGCTGGAGGATCGGATAATTGTGCCCGGCGTTGGTATATTGCAGGGTCATCGTCCGTGTGTCAAGAATGCCGATCCAGGCGGTAGCGAACATGCCCGTCTTGTTGTTCTCACACAGCCGGGCATTGACCTCGGTGAATATCTCCGAGGTACTGCCGCGTGTCAGCGCATAGTCCTTGATCACTGTCTTGGCCGTCATCATGAAAAGCGCGGCAGGGGTTCCCTTGCCGGACACATCAGCGATCAGGAAACAGATGCGGTTGTCGTCGATCGGGAAGTAGTCGAAGAAATCGCCGCCCACCTCCCTGGCGGTGTTCATGCTGCCCCGCAGGACCAGATCCATATGGTTGGCAAACTCCGGGGCGACATCCGGCAGGGCATCAGCCTGGATCCTGGACGCGATGCGCAGATCCGACTCCACCGCTTCAATCTGAGCCTGTGTCTTAAGAGCCGTATGGGTACTTTCATTGGTGATAAGATACATCAGTGCCAGGACAACGGGCAGAGACAAGGTGCTGTATTTATCACCGATAGTCGCCAGCTCCAGGAAGTAAAGAACAGGTGCCATGATCCCAAAAATGATCATACTCACTGTAACTTCCCCGCCAGCCGGTTTTTTCTCCCTGCCCAGAGTGAAAAAATAAAGGGCAATGATCGGGGGGATGAACAGATAGGCCAGGACTATCCAGTAGAAGAGACCGTCAAATAAAGGTCCCTCATGCGCTATGCCGTTTTCGTCTACCCATGCGATAAGGCCTGTAAAGGGAGTGGTAAGGGTCGTCAATAAGCCTGTTGTCACAGGCAGTCCATATATGATCATGGAAAGTCTCCTACTGATATGCAGACCAAACCGTTCGATCAGATAGCGGTTGAAAAAGACAGCAAAGAGAAGGAAAGAAACACTGTAACTGTAGATGATGCAGTATAAGAAGAGCCGCAGATCCGGATGTCCGTCAAAGAGAGACCATAAAATCTCAGATGCGCTCATGATAACTGAAAAAAGCAGCATCAGAGTAATGCGGTCGGATAATTTCTGTTTGTAAAGGAAGATGCTGTTGATGTAAAGGATAGTAAGTATGATCAGTCCGATAAACAGGATCTCAATATACAGTTTGAAATCAGTCTGCATGGCTGAGACTCCTTTCAGGATTCGAGCGGCTTGATAAGGAAGGAGCTCCGATTGAAGCTCATGGTGGTCAGGTGGCGCCTGTTCTCTCCCAGCTTTTCCATATAGGCGGATACGGCAAAGGAGGTGATGGAAGTAACGCTCACATCCTCCTCGGAAATATCGAAGAGAATACCATCATCCTTCGTGATGATCTTAACACCCTCCGGGATAAGTAAAACGTAGCACTCGCTGAGAACGTGTCTGCCCTCGTTTTTTTCGTAAATGAGCATATACAGCTCCTCGATCAGCAGCTTGACGACTCCCACTGTGCGCCCGTTCATACCTTGCCTGGTTAGCTGAGCCTCCACCTGCTTCTGTACGCCGATGATCTGCTCCGGCTCCACTTCAAACTGGAAGAACCAGGACAGATCATTTCCCGGCACCCTGGAAAGCAGCAACGGACACTCCTCCCTGCCGTAACGTGACTTGAGGTACAGCATCAGCAGTATATAGGCAGCAGCTGGTGCCACGGCCAGACCGATGATCAGTCCATACAGTCCGAAGCACCCGCCCAGAACCACGGCAAGACCGGTGCCCAACACCAGATCCCGCAGTGCACAGACCACCGTTCCAAGAGCGATCTGGTCGATCGTCAGATAGTAGGAGGTGATCAGATAGAGAAGGCTGGTGAAAGTGGAACTCAAGGCAGTCAGCCTTATACAGGTCACAACCCAGCCGGCAAGCTCAGGACTATTCACCTTCAGAAAGCCGGGTATGAGTGGAGCGATGACCACCATAAGCAGCGTGACAGCGATCCCCTCTGCAATGGCTGACCTGTTCGCCAGTGCGTAGCTGGATCTGATACCCTCATGATTCTTCTCTCCGATGTAAACGCTGAATATCGGGTTGACCGCCTCACCAATGCCGTCATAGACCATTTGAAACTCCCGGCTCAGGGAGACAGCAGAGACCAGGATCAGGTATTCCGGCCCGAAGCGTGCGCTGACAAAGGCGTTAAGCACAGCGGTAAAGATGGCAAGAAAGAGATATGAACTGGAGTCGATGAAACTGTAGCGCACGATCTGCTTCACAAGATCAAAGGAAAAATACAGATTCCAGCGGAGGGAGTTGCTCTTCTTTGTGAAGTGGATCATCAGGATCCCTAAGGAAACCACGATGAACGCAAAGGAAGCAAGACCTATGCCGCTGAGTCCAAGGAAATGGCTGAGAATGAAGGAAAACACGATATTTCCCACACCCTGCACCGCATCGGCGACGGAAGAAATGCCCTCGTCGCCATCACTGTATACCATGGCGCCCATGAGCATCTGGATGGGAAGGATCAGGATCGTAAACTGCATCCAGAACAGGTATCCCCGAGCCTGGGTCAGTACCGCCTCGGAAGCGGAACAGCCGAGCAGGTACATATTCCCGAAAAGTCTCGTCAGACAGAACAGGACAAGCCCCACTACTATGGCCAGCAGCAGACCTGTCCCGAAGATCCGGTCCGCACGATCCTTGTTGAATTCCCCCATCTCCCGGGAGTACAGGATGGGCACTCCAAGTGAAAAAACGGAGCCGAAAAAGGCGGCGAGTGAATAAAGCGGCGTTATCAGCGTGACTCCCATCACTGCATCTGAACCTATGACAGCGCCGGCGATGATGGAATCAGACATCAGCAGTAGGGAGACCACCATCATTGTCAGTGTTCCTCCAAGCAGCATAGAATAATATTTTTTAGAAATAAATGTCTGCTGATTTATTCCCCGGTATATCTTCATCTTTTTCCTCACACTATTCCCTTAAGAAGCGCTCCTGAAATCCCTGCCTTAAGTCTTTCCCGGCCATTGTGATCTCTTCTCTGCTCAATATACCCCTGTTATTATATCAGGAAGGAACTCCTGCATCAAAGCTGTCTTAATTTACCGTTCACATCCTCCAGTTCTGCGATATCATCTGCCTTTTTGTCATATGACTGTAGATACTGTCATAGCTGTTCAGAAATCCG
>CADBQK010000430.1 GCA_902796775.1 uncultured Lachnospiraceae bacterium | reverse complement strand
CCTGTGCCTTACCCCTTGGCGATAGCCCAAAAACCAGTATATACTCAGATATACATACGAGCTGTCCTGCCGGACAGAATCTGACAGGACTGCCCGAAGGTGGATACAGGGATTCGAACCCTGGGCCTCCAGAGCCACAATCTGGCGCGCTAACCAACTGCGCTATACCCACCATATTTACTTTGCATTTCGGGAAAGCAGCTTCCATCCTGTATCTCTTCAGGAAGGCCTGCCCTGCCGAGCACGAGCCTGAAGGGATTCGAACCCCCGACCCACGGCTTAGAAGGCCGTTGCTCTATCCAGCTGAGCTACAGACTCATATTGCTGCGTCCCAACGGCCGGCCAGGGTGATTTCAGGACTGTCGGAAGTCGGGGTGACAGGACTTGAACCTGCGGCCTCTTGATCCCAAATCAAGCACTCTAGCCAAACTGAGCTACACCCCGAAAGGCACTGGCAGAGCACGCCGTCCGTGACGCAAATAGTATTTTATAATACAGAAACTGCCTTGTCAAGCATTTTCTGCCTGTTTTTCGGAATCTTTATGAAACAGGCCTTCGGCGCAGAGAGATTAAAAGGAAAGGCGCGGTATACACTGCCTTATCGAGTCAGATCATTGATCTTTTCGCTTTTGCAATTCCTTCTGTTTTCCGGCATACTGCATTTTGCACAAAAAAACATGCAAATCAGTTTGATATTTCCGTATTGTGATTTGTCTGTAAAATGAGTATAATTGGGAATATGTTTTTTATGCCTGCGAAATGAGTACGCTTTATTATTCATGACAGGTGAGTGTTTATTCACAGGCTGAAACGACGAACACATCATTTAAGGACAAGGCGCAAAACCTGTTACGCAGGATAAAAGGAGGTTTGATCGATTATGGGAAAATATTTCGGAACGGATGGTTTCCGCGGAGAGGCCAATAAGGATCTGACATTTGAACATGCCATCCAGATTGGCCGTTTCCTTGGCTGGTACTATGGGAAAAGACTTAACAAAAAGGCTAAAGTCGTAATAGGCAAGGATACAAGACGCTCCTCATACATGTACGAATATGCACTTTGTACAGGCCTTATGGCCTCTGGCGCAGATGCCTATATCATGCATGTAACCACAACACCTTCTGTCTCCTATATCGCCAGGGTCGATGATTTTGACTGCGGCATCATGATCTCTGCTTCACATAATCCGTTTTATGATAACGGTATCAAGATCGTCAACAACAATGGCGAAAAGATGGATGAAGAAACCATCCTGAAGATAGAAGATTATATCGACGGCAAGATAAAAGTTCCTCTTGCCGAGAGAGAAGAGATCGGACGTACCGTTGATTTTGTAGAAGGGCGGAACCGCTACATCGGCTATCTTATCTCCATGTCCAAGTACAGCTTCAAAAACATGCGTGTCGGTCTGGATACTGCAAACGGCGCAGCATGGTCGATCGCAAAGGGTGTCTTTGATGCCCTGGGCGCCAAGACCTATGTGATCAATGCGGAGCCGGACGGCTACAATATCAATACAAACTGCGGTTCGACACATATCGAACGACTGCAGCAATTCGTCCTGGAAAAGGGACTGGACGTCGGTTTTGCCTATGACGGTGATGCAGACCGCTGTCTTTGTGTAGACGAAAAAGGAAATGTCGTAACCGGCGATCATATCCTGTATATCTACGGTCTGTACATGAAGAATCGCGACAAGCTCCTGAATAACACTGTTGTTACAACAGTCATGTCCAATTTCGGCCTGTACAAAGCTTTTGATGCAGCCGGCATTGACTATGAAAAGACCAAAGTCGGCGACAAATATGTCTATGAAAACATGGTTCAGAATGGACACCGCATTGGCGGAGAGCAGTCCGGCCATATTATCTTTACCAAGTATGCGACCACCGGCGATGGGATCCTCACTTCCCTCAAGATGATGGAAGTCATGCTTGCCAAGGAGAAGCCTCTGTCTGTACTGGCTGAGCCTGTACGTTTCTATCCGCAGGTACTCAAGAACGTCCGTGTCAAGAGCAAGCCGGATGCCCAGAATGATCCCGATGTCCAGGCAGCTGTCAAGGCTGTGGAAGACGCACTTGGAGACAGCGGGCGTATTCTGGTACGCGAATCGGGCACAGAGCCTGTTATCCGTGTTATGGTCGAAGCAGGCAGCAACGAGATCTGTGAGAAATACGTAGACCAGGTAATCGATGTGATCCGTGACAAAGGCCATATTGCTTAAGGCTGTCCCCGGATCGCTGCAAGTTCATCCATCGGAGGAATCAGGTATGTATACAATTAAAGATCTTTACGACCTCGACCATACACTGGCAAAAGACTATCTGCTGGGCTTTACCTATCCCTGGGAAGCACTGGCCGGCATCAAGGATATGATCCTTGATCTGGGAAAAACGCTGGATCCCGCAGAATATGACGAGGTATCCGAGCATGTCTGGGTACACAAGAGTGCAACTGTTTTCCCGTCCGCTTATCTTGGTGCCCCCTGCATCATCGGGCCGGAGACTGAAGTCCGTCATTGTGCTTTCATCCGCGGCAGTGCCCTGGTCGGCGCTAACTGTGTGGTCGGCAATTCTGTGGAGCTGAAAAATGTTATCCTGTTTGACCATGTCCAGACCCCGCATTACAACTATGTCGGCGACTCGATCCTCGGTTACTATTCCCATATGGGAGCCGGATCGATCACCAGCAATGTGAAGTCCGACAAAAAGCTGGTCGTAGTTCACAATGGAACAGAAGATATCCCTACCGGTATTAAAAAGTTTGGTGCCATGCTCGGCGATTATGTGGAAGTCGGCTGCAACAGTGTCTGCAATCCCGGCTCAGTCATCGGCCGTCACTGCAATATATATCCCACTTCCTGTGTAAGGGGCGTTGTTCCTGAAAACAGTATTTTCAGGGATAACGGAGAAATCATCCGTAAACAGTAAATCGCGGCAAGATCCATTTCTGTTCCTGATGGACGGAAAGCGTCAAACCGGTATAGATCCATTTTTTATATAGTGCAAGTATAAAAGGAGAGAAAAACATGAGAGTTGTCATCCAGGACGATTATGAGAAAATGTGCAAATGGGCTGCAAATTATATTGCTGCCAGGATCAACGGTCACAAAGAGGAAAGGCCTTTCATATTGGGGCTGCCGACAGGCTCCTCTCCGCTGGGGGTTTATGCTGAGCTGGTACGTATGAACAAAGCCGGCGAGGTCTCCTTTGCCAACGTCGTTACCTTCAACATGGACGAGTACCTTGGCCTTCCCAAAGATCATGATCAGAGTTACTGGTATTTCATGCACGATAATTTCTTCGATCATCTGGTAGATATGAAACCGGAAAACATCAATATCCTGGACGGCATGACAGATGATCCGGAAGGGGAATGTGCGCGTTATGAAGAGAAGATCGCTTCCTATGGCGGGATCGACCTGTTCATGGGCGGTATCGGTGTGGACGGCCACCTGGCTTTCAACGAGCCTTACACCTCCCTGAATTCCCGTACCGGCGTGCGCAACCTGACGACAGACACCAGGATCGTCAATTCCCGCTTCTTCGGCGACGATCCGGAAAAGGTCCCCAGCCAGGCGCTTTCCGTCGGCATCGGCACTGTTACAGATTCTAGAGAGGTCATGATCCTGATCAGCGGACACAACAAGGCCAGAGCTCTGGCTGCCGCTGTTGAAGGCGGTGTCAGCCAGAAATGGACCTGCAGCGCCCTGCAGATGCACAATGCAGCAATCATTGCCTGCGACGAAGAGGCATGCGGCGAATTGACCGTAGACACTTACAAGTACTTCCTGGACATTGAGAAAGCAGAAAGACTGTAAGTCTCCTACTTCAATACCAGATCAGATTTGTCAATAAAACTCTGCTTCGGCAGAGTTTTATTATCGGGTCATTGATAAGACACTTGCGGTACTTCAGATCAGGACGGATCCGGCCGGAAGGATAGTGATTATTGAACGCATGAATCAGGAAGTTAAAGATATTATCATAAAGTATGGAAGTCAGATTCTCTGTTCCGAAGCATTCCGGACAACGTTTCAGCAAACACACCATGTAAAAACCACGGTAGGGGCTCACACTATGGGAGTGACAGTGGAAGCTGTCCAGCTCAGCCTGAGCCACGGCATAACAGATGATCAAACTCTAAGAAACATAGTGACATCCTGTCTTTACCATGATATCGGCCTTATGGGAAGAGATGATAAATATCGCAATGCCTATCAGACACTGATCCGGCATCCCAACGATTCTGCCAAAGCCTACATGGAGCTGACCGGAGAAAAGGATGAGCGGGTGCTCAATGCCATCCGTACACATATGTTTCCGGTGAAACCATTTCCTCCAACATACAAAGAAGGATGGATCCTGACACTGGCAGATAAGATTTTTTCTATCAGGGAAATGCTGAAGATCCCGACTGTAAGCGATGAAGAGATAAAAGAGCTTCTGATGCAGGCAGAAAAGGAGCTGGATGCATAACAGGGATATAAAAACAGCCGTTTGCTTTTAGAAAGCAGGACGGCTGTTTTTATATCCCTGTTTACTCTCTGCCTGCCATCCATTCTTCCAGAATGGGGCGGATCAGGCGCAGGGCTTCCCCGCGATGGCTGATGGAATTTTTCTCTTCCGGAGGAAGTTCGGCGCTGGTGCAGCCCCGCTCCGGCAGATAAAAGATCGGATCGTAGCCGAATCCATGCTCGCCTCTTTCCTCATAGCCGATCCTGCCCTCGATGATTCCCCGTACCACGACCGTTTCCCTGTCCGGAAATGCTGCTGCCACCGCACAGACAAATCGGGCAGTCCTCTGCTCATCCGGCACTCCTTCCAGCCGCTCGATCACATTCCCGTTCTTAATACTGTATGGCGTATCCTCGCCCATATAGCGCGCAGAATAGATACCCGGCTCCCCGCCCAGTGCATCTACTTCAAGTCCTGAATCGTCAGCCAGTACCACACCTTTGCAGATTTTCTGAACTGCCTCTGCTTTGATAATGGCATTCTCCTCAAAACTATTTCCGTCCTCCACGATATCAGCCTCTATCCCAGCCTCCTTCATCGACAGGAAGCGGGCAGGAAATCCTGCCATGATGTCCCGGATCTCGCGCATCTTACCCTCATTTCCTGTCGCAAAAATGATCGTCTGCATCCGCTATTCCTCCTATTGTTTTTCTGTATAGACCTTCAGGCAGGCATTACAACCCTGCGTCTCTTCCATAGAGCTCCATGTAATCCCGTCACCGCTTACATAGCTTTCTCCATCAGAGATATCTGCTCCCTGTGTCAGATCACTCCCGGCAAACTCAATTGCAATGGGAGTCTCTGATCCGCTGGTATAAATATCCACAGCAACAGCAAATTTCTCTCCTGCTGCCAAATCTTCCCTTCTCCCCATCCTGATCGTAAAATAACCTTTATCTGCAAGATAACCGCTCTGCAGCAATTCCCGGCTCTGCAGATCCTGCGGAGAGGAAAAGTCGTGTACCAGGTAAATATCATACCACGTCCTGCTGCCGGTACTGTAAAACCCTGCCCCGGCCAGCTCTTCATCCTCTTCGGCAGTATAAACGCCGGCAAATGAGGCTTTTGGGCCATCAAAACCAATGGAACCGGTCCATCCAAGCAGATCCATCTGGTAGATATTGTCATAGTTATCCGGTGCTTCTATACCTGTATAAGCCGCACCATACAGAGCGATATTGGGGTCCTCATAGGAGATATAAAAGTATCCGTTTTCGCCGAATCCTTCTCCCCAGCTATTCCGGCAGATAAACGCCCCGTCCGAAGAAGGCTGGATTTTAAAACATTCCCTGGGGAAGTCGTCATCCCAGCCGATGATATCCATATCATGACTGCACTGCCGGCTCTCCGGATAATAATAAGCAGCATACTCTTCATTATAGTAAGGCTGTATACTGTCCATATCCGAAGGAGAGTACATGGCACACTGAACAGCTCCGTTATGATAGACCAGAGATTTCACCTGCTCAAGATCCCGTTCATTCAGGATCACAGCGTCCTGCACATGGACCGCAGCATCTAGTCCATCCGGCGTATACGCATCTCCGTAGGCATCTTCGTATTCCATCACCGGCCCGGCCCAGCTGAGCAGATAAGCCAGCGCCATGTTAAAATCTCCACCTGCCCCGCCAGTGGAAAAGCGGTTGCAGCTGACCATGTTCTCCTCAGAGAAATTCCAGTTCTGGCCCGGCATCAGGGCTGACTCAAGTGCAGCTACAGCAGCAAATGCCCAGCAGCTTCCCATTTCCCCCTGATCCCGTACCGGCGGGACTCTCTCTTCCCTGCGCAGATCAAAAAAGGCGGGCAGGACTTCTTCATCATACAATGGCGATTCCAGAGAAACCGTAGCCGTATCTTCTTCCCAGGCATAGCTGAAACCAAATGTACCGGCAGCTTCCTCCAGACTGACATATCCATCTTCGTCCAGGGCAAGACGCACAGCATTCTGCCCTTTTTCGTACAGGCCCCGATAATCATGCCGGGTATCTTCATAGACCATCACGCTGCCATCTCCGGGCCAGCAGACGCTGCAGCGAAATACATCATTAAGCAGCTCTCCCTGCAGCATGATCTTCATTTGAGGGGACATCCGGAGGATTGCTCCATTCTTGTCAACATAGGTCTTGTCATCCAGGATCAGCGTAATTCCCTTTGCATTGATCTGAGCAGCCTGAAGCTCCCCGTATTTTTCCTCAAAAGCCCTGGATATCTTTCCTTTGACATGCACAACAGGCGGAGCAGACTGCAGCAGAAAAAAGCTCCCGCCAGCCACGATCCCGACCAGCAGCAGGATCATCAAATATTTAAAAAACTTCACTCGCTGCCCCTTTCACGCCCCTTTGGCGGTCTGGGTCCCATAAACTGGTAGAAATACGTCCGGATCATCCCGTTGTATATCTTCCTGTTTTTATCTGCCTTACGCCCCAGATAACGCTGGGCATCTTCGTAGGACGTGATAATAAACCAGGACCAGCTGTCCAGTCGTGAAAAAACTTCTCCCATCTCTTTATACAAAGCCGGAAGTGCAGCCTTCTCCTCCAGCCGTTCCCCGTAAGGAGGGTTCGTAATGATAAAGCCGTACTTTTTCTGGCTGCTCAGCTGGCTTACCGGCCGTGCCTGCAGATGAATATGACCACTGACTCCGGCAAGTCTGGCATTGGATAAAGCATTTCGGATTGCTTCTTCACTCAGATCATAACCCTGAATATTCATCTGCACATCCCGCAGTATCCGCTCTTCAGCCTCAGTCACAGCAGCATACCAGTCCTTTTTAGGAAGGATCTGTGTCCATGCTTCCGAGGTAAAAGAACGGTTCATACCCGGAGCGATATCTGCTCCGATCATAGCAGCCTCAATTGGAAATGTGCCGCTGCCGCAGAAAGGGTCTACCAGGATCCGGTCACGCTTCCAGGGTGTCAGCATGATCAGGGCAGCTGCCAAAGTCTCTGAGATTGGAGCTGTCCCTCCCAGCTTCCGGTATCCTCTCTTATGCAGGGACTCCCCGGTCGTATCCAGAGCTACCATTACCTCATCATTCAAAATAAAGACCCGGAGCGGATAGGTATCCCCATCCTCCCGAAACCACTGCATATTGTAGGTCTGCTTCAGCTTCTCAACAATCGCTTTTTTCACGATTGACTGGATATCTGAGCTGGAAAAGAGCTTACTTTTGGCTGTGGACGCCTTCACTACCCAGAAGCGTGCATCATCCGGCAGATAATCTGCCCAGTCAAGAGCCTTCGTCTTCTCAAAAAGCTCATCAAAGCTCTCCGCTTTGAACCTTCCCACACACAGCAGTACTCTCTCCGCTGTCCGCAGAAAGATATTGGCTCTGGCAATCGCTGCGGCATCCCCTTTAAAAAAGATCCGGCCATTCTCCACTGACGTGATCTCATATCCAAGAGAGAGGATCTCCCTTTTCAGCACGGCTTCCATTCCAAAATGGCAAGGTACACATATTTCAAAGTCGCGATTCATTTATCCTGTCTCCTGTTTAAACAAATGTGAACGATCCATATCCCCCCGCGCCTTACGGCACCTCGCAGCACTTTGTGTTCTGCGGCGGGGTGCTCAACGGCCGCAAACTAATATGTCCCTTTTCTGAGGAGACTGCGCATATAGCGGAAAGTCTCCTCTTCTCCTTTGACCGCCAGCATCTTCATCAGCTTTTCCAGCAGAGCTTTCGTCTCCGGATGGATCGTAATATAATCTCTCACCTTCCGGTAGTATTCCCAGGGGCTGCGGTCTGTGTACGCTTCTTTCTGGTAGACCATGCAGGCAGCCATCCGGTCCGCCAGCATCTCTGCCACATAGCGTACAGGCATTTTGACACCTGTGATCTTCCAGTTGTCTGTAACCGAAATGTCCGTCCAGTACTCATAGTGATGTTTATTTCGTCCCTTATGGTGCAGCCACGCGCCGGAATATCCTTTTTCCTCCCGCTCTGCTGCATTCGGGCTTCGGTTCCCCTGATAGTACAGTACACCGGTCATGAACTCCTCCGGCACATATTTGGAAAGGTCATGGAGCAGGCCCTGCCGGTATAGTCCCATCCGAAAGCACAGTCTTCGCACTATGCGGCGGTGCTGAGTAATCGTATTGAAATGCTGCCGGGCTGCAGCGGCATATTTCCTGTAGTCCTCAATCTTCATTCTTCTGCTCCTGTCCCTCCTGCTGATCCAGCATCTCCAGGAAAGCCTCCAGCCGGGTCCGGATCTGCCCGTCATGGCTGTTGCGCCGGTCCAGTGCATCGCCGTCCAGGATCAATACAGGTACACCCAGCTTCCGGATCTCCTCCCGCAGCAGCATGACTCCGCCGGAAGACTGTTTGCAGCCCCAGTGGCAGAAATGGATCACGCCGTCCGGCTCAAATTCCCTGACCATCCTGGCGATTGCCTTAACCTTTCGCTCATACGGTCCGTTGTAAATATTGCCGATCATCTTCCGTGCCAGTGCTTCCAGAGGATGAGATGTATCCAGCTCCTTCATATAATCCAAATTGAAATCCATCGCCTGGATAAAGTAATCTTCCCGATAATTAAAATAACTCTTCAGGGTTTCCTGATAGTACGGCAGAAGATGCACCCAGAAGATGGACTTGCCGTGCCGCTCGGGATAGCTTCGTATATCTTTTCTTAAATAACGGAACAGATCCAGGGTTTCCTGAGTCCCGATATCCAGATGTGTGGGAAACAGGAAATACATATCCAGGGTCAGAGTCTTGGGATAGTAACGATGTTTCAGCTCGCTAAGAAACTGCCGGTAATATTTCCTTGTCAGATTTTCTCTCTCCAGCACCTGGCGGAGGCGGTCCATGTCAAATGTTCTTCCGGTCTGCTCCTGCAGAAAACTGATCAGTTCCCGCAGCTGCTCTGCCAGATAGGCTTCATTTTCCTTTGTATACACATAAGGAATGTCAAGTACAAAACAGGGCACACCATGCTTTTTCTCCACATGCCGAAACGTCATGACATTTCCATCGCAGACCATGGATGTTGTGACAGCCATTTTCGCTTTGGGGAGAACGCCGCTGTCCACTCCTCCGATAAAGCTTTTATGATAAGAACACATCGTTGGTGCGATGCCTGAAGCTTCCGCTTCGTTGATCAGATAATCCTCTGTACGGAAACCGGACATAAAGGAAGCAAGGCACTCCATAGAAAGGCAGTTCAGGTCAAAGCACTGCATAATCTCCACCGGAGCAAAGATATTCGTCCAGCAGCTGCGTTCCGGATCTTTTAAAGCCTTACGTACTTTATTCACGGAAAACCGGTTGAGCTTCTGCATCCCTTTGGGAAGACGCTTTTGCGGAAGAATGCTCATCCGGGCAATCTCTTCATCCAGTCCAAATGCAATCATTTTCCTGGCAAGTCCAGGATGAGTGTCGGAAACGCTTTTGATCAGGTCTCCGTATTTTTGTATAATATCCATCGTTTCCTCATTTCAGATTTATTTATATAGATTTTTTGCTCACTGTTTCATTCATGCTTCCTGTCCGGTAACCGGAAAGGTCCATACTGATATAGGTAAAACCGTATTCATTCAGTTTTTCTATCACTTCCAGCCGCAGGCTTTCCTCCAGCATTTTGGGAAACTGTTCAGGCTGCAGCTCGATTCTGGCCAGATTTTTGCCATGGACACGCACCCGCACCTGGGTAAATCCCATATCGCGGAGGAATTCCTCTGCTGCGCCAACCCTGGCAAGTCCTTCCCGTGTAATCCTCTCTCCGTAAGGAAAACGGGTCGCCAGGCAGGCCTGAGAGGGTTTCGCATATATCGGCAGGCCGGCCTCATACAGGAGCCGACGGATCTCCTGCTTCGTAAATCCTGCATCCTTTAAGGGACTCCTGATCCCCAGCTCCTGCAAGGCACGGATCCCCGGCCGGTAATCGCCCTCGTCATCTGCATTCGTCCCATCCACGATGACCTTCACTCCCTGTGCCATTGCCAGATCTTTTATCCTGTTAAACAGCTGTCTCTTGCACAGATAGCAGCGATTACCGGGATTATCGGCAAATTCCGGCACGTAACAAGCGGGATCCGAGGGATCCATCGGGTCAAAGGAAAAGGTTATCTGAGGCACGCCCAGATCCCGGCAAAAAGCTTCTGCCTGAGCAGTCTCCCGCACGGGTGTAAGAGGCGAAGCAGCTGTTATGGCATAAAGTCTTCCACGATTCTCCCGCTTTGCCAGAACCCACAGCAGAAAAGATGAGTCCACTCCCCCGGAAAACGCCACAGCCACATCTCTTCCGTCAAGATAATCCAGCTTGCACAGTTTTAGCAGCCTGCTCGTTCTTTCCATAATCTTCCTCATCTCTCAAACCAGATCTATGATATCCATGGTAGATGCGAACCTTCTTCTGTGCAATATGCAGCCTGCATGATGAAATGAAGTCAGATTGTGAGAGTTCGCAATCATTTATATATTAACCTGTTTGTGATTGGTTTACAAGCACAGGAAAGGCAGGTTGCCATTTTATTCCCGGCAGGGTACAATAGATTAAAAGGAGGTTTATCACCGCTATGACTTATGATTTTCAATCCATCATTGACCGTACAGGCAAAGACGCCCTTGCCTTTGATTCTGTTGATGGCACTATCCTGGGAGGGCCCACCCGTCCGAAGGAAGGATTTGACCTGATTCCCATGTGGGTGGCCGATATGAACTTTGCCACCTGCCCGGCTATCACACAGGCCATGCAGGAGCGCATCAGGCACCCTCTGTTTGGTTATTATCAGGAAACAGATGCCTACTTTGATGCCATCGTCAAGTGGCAAAGTGAGAGAAACGGATATACCGGCCTGTGTGCAGAACATATAGGTTATGAAAACGGCGTACATGGTTTTCTTACCAGCTGCGTGAATGTCCTTTCGCAGCCCGGAGAGGCGATCCTGGTACACCGCCCGACTTATGTCGGCTTTTCCAGCGATATCCAGCAGCAGGGACGAAGGGCTGTCTACAGTGATCTCGTCAAAGATGAAAACGGCATTTACCGGATGGATTTTGAAGATATGGAAACAAAAATACGGGAGAACCATATTCACCTGATCATGTTCTGTTCTCCGCATAATCCGACCGGACGTGTATGGGAGAGATGGGAGCTGGAGAAGGCTCTGGAAATCTTTGAGAAATATGATTGCTATGTAATCAGCGATGAGATCTGGAGCGACCTTGTCTATCCGGGGCATCAGCATATTCCGACCCAGATGGTCAGCAGCTGGGCACGGGAACATGCCGCAGCAGCCTATTCTCCCAGCAAGACTTTCAGTCTTGCCGGTCTTGTCGGAAGTTACCATATTATCTACAACCGCCGGCTCCGCGACCAGATTTCCCGCTATGGTCACTATACCTGCTACAATAGCCAGAACGTGCTGAGCATGCATGCTCTTCTGGGGGCATACAGCGACGAAGGCCGGGAATGGACACAGCAGCTTTTGAGCGTACTGGAGGAAAACTGCCGGTATCTGCATGATTACCTGAGTCATGTTCCGGGTATCCGCCTCGCCATGCCGCAGGGCACTTATATGCTCTTTCCGGATATTAAAGAATACTGCCTGCGAACAGGCAGAACACAGAAAAATATCCTCCAGGCAGGATGGGATGCCGGTATCGGATGGCAGGATGGCGCCGCTTTCGGCGGCCCCACCCATATCCGTATCAACGCAGCCTCTCCGATTTCCCGTATCCGGGAAGCCTGCCGGAGGATGGAAAAGTATGTGTTTACTGATAATCCTCAGCCGATCAGAATCTGTTAAAAGGCGGGAGTCATCATCCCGCACTATGACGGATCTGATCAGAAGCCTTTGATCTTCATCTTCTTTGTATAGCCGGTCTTTTTCTTAAAAAGTTTTTTATAGGCTTTCAGCTTTGCCTTAGGTACCTTGATCTTTGCCTTTCTGTAAATGCCTTTGACAGCCTTTTTACCAATACTCTTGATCGTCAGGGACTTGATGGTGATGGTCTTAAGCTTTTTACAGCCTTTGAAGGCACCTGCCCCTATGGCAGTCACATTATATTTTGTCCCTTCCAGGGTGACGGCTGCAGGAACCGTCACCTTTTTCAGTTTGGATTTCTTCGCAGCTGTCCCGATCAAAGTGACCGTCCCGGTGCCATCAGCAGCCGGATTTGTCACTTTATATTTCAGTTTGCCGGCAGTGCGGATCTCTCCCTTTTTTAAGTTCAGAGCCTTAATTGTTTCCGTTCTGGTCTTTTTGCATCTTGTACAGGTAAAAGTCTTCACCCCTGCTGCGCCAACTTTAGGAGCCTTTGTCACAACACCTTTGTCCCAGCTGTGTCCCAGGGCAGGGATGACTTTCTGTTTCTGGAAAACCTCTCCGCAAACACTGCACCTGGATCCTTCCCCCAGACCTGATGCCGTACATGTAGCCGCTTTTGCAGGGAGCACTTCTTTTGTATGGATACCGGTTGGAGGAATCTCTTCCGTTTTTTTATGACTGGAATCTTTCCGGCAAGTATATGTTTTCACTCCCGGCTTTGCACAGGTGGGTTCCTTAGTTACCTTTCCCTCATCCCACTGATGATTACAGTTGACATAGGGAGATGTG
>CADBQK010000429.1 GCA_902796775.1 uncultured Lachnospiraceae bacterium | reverse complement strand
TTCACGCAGACAGTACCAGGCATCGGCACAGACAGTGTGCCTGTGCTATGTCAGATGCTATCTTTAATATAAGACACAAACGATGTTTTTACAAGAGAGAATCATTCTTGTTTCGAAGGATTCTACAGGGGATCTGCAGCTGAAATGCCCGTCTTTTTTTCCCGGATCAGGTCACTGAGTTTTTTGTTGTAGAAATAATCATGCACCATATGGTCAAACTCAGACCACATAGGCAGAGTCTGGCAGGAGGCTGACCGAGGGCACTGAGAGGGATCGCCTACCAGGCAGGCAACCGACGCAAGCGGCCCTTCCATCAGCTCCAGGATCTCGCCGATGCTGTATTCATCCGGCCTGCGGCAGAGCATATAGCCCCCGCCTTTCCCGCTGACTCCTTTGATCAGTTTGCCGTTAACCAGATCCCGGACAATGATTTCGAGATACTTTTTTGAGATATTCTGCCGCCGGGCCACTTCCTTGAGCGGAATATAACCGCCCTCTTCCTGTTCTGCCAGATCAATCATCACCCGTATCGCATATCGACCTTTGGTAGAGATCATATTGCTGCCTCCTTCTATATTGCTGGATATCAATGGACATTGCGACTCTTATCTTCAATATCAATGGACATGGACATTGACACACTTAATTGGAAAACTATGGACATGGCCATTGCTGATCTTAATCTTAATTGTAAAAAAAGTGTATATTTCCTTCGCAAAGAGGATACGACCTTCCTAAACAATATGAATAAGTATACTTTCCTCATAAATATGAAATAAAAAAGAAGATCACGCTTTTCACCTATTATACCGCAGGGTAAATAGGTAATCAAGAGAAAAATAATAATTTTACCTATTGACATAGTAGGTGAAAGGGTATATAATCACCTCAACGCATTGGAAAAGACAATGTGAGCTGAAAAATGACAGGAAACTGAAAACTGATAACTGATAACTAATAACAGGAAACCGGAAAAAAGAAACCGGGAAAAAGAAATGGATAATGACAGAGGAGATGAACATGGTCATGAAGATATATGCAGATAATGCAGCTACGACACGGATGAGCAGGACGGCAATCGATGCGATGATCCCTTATATGGAGGAGACGTACGGCAATCCTTCAAGCCTGTATACGATCGGACAGCGGGCAAAGGAAGCACTGGAAGAGGCCAGGGCAGATGTCGCAGCTGTGATCCATGCGCAGCCCAGGGAGATTCTCTTTACCTCCGGCGGCAGTGAGGCGGATAATCAGGCATTGCTGTCAGCTGCCAAGATTGGTGCAAAAGCCGGAAAGAAGCATATCATTTCCTCCGCTTTTGAGCATCACGCTATTCTCCACACTTTAAATAAGCTGGAAAAGGAAGGCTATGAAATCACCCTGCTCCCCGTTCATGAAAACGGGATCGTGGATGTGAAGGAGCTGGAGGCTGCGATCCGCGATGATACCTGCCTGGTTACGATCATGACTGCCAACAATGAGATCGGCACGATCCAGCCGATCCGTGAGATCGGTGCAGTCTGCAAAGCCCACGGAGTCCTGTTCCACACAGACGCCGTACAGGCCGTCGCCCACCTGCCTATTGATGTGGTGGAGGATCATATCGACATGCTTTCCGCATCCGCCCACAAATTCCACGGGCCGAAAGGCGTCGGATTCCTGTATGCAAGGAAAGGCATTGCGCTGACCAATCTGATCGAGGGCGGTGCACAGGAGCGCGGCAAGCGGGGCGGCACGGAGAATGTTCCCGGCATCATGGCGATGGCAGCTGCACTGAAGGAGGCGGCTGCTCATATGGATGAGAACAGTGCTCATCTGACCCGGATGCGTGACAAACTGATCGCCGGCCTTAAGGAGATTCCTCACTGCGCGCTGAACGGAGACGCCGCGAGCCGTCTCCCCGGCAACGTAAACTTCTGCTTTGAAGGCATCGAAGGCGAATCCCTCCTTCTCCTTCTGGATGATAAAGGGATCAGTGCTTCCTCCGGAAGCGCCTGCACCTCAGGCTCTCTCGACCCCAGCCACGTCCTGCTGGCCATCGGCCGCGTTCACGATGTCGCACACGGCTCCCTGCGCCTGAGCCTGGGAGAGGACATTACAGAGGAAGAGGTAGATTACCTGATCAAATCCGTTAAGGAAGTCGTTGAATATCTGCGCAGCTTCTCCCCTGTATGGCGGAATCTCATGGAAGGGAAGGCAGAGTTCATTTTGTAGGCTGTTTCTTAAGAAACAAAACATTCATACGATCATAATAGATGATTGATATATAAATGATATAGATAGAAGACATATATAGATGATTTAGATAAATGATAATTAGAGAAATGATAGAAATAATAGAAATGGAGGAATCGTCATGGCATTATACAGTGAAAAAGTAATGGATCATTTCCGCAATCCCAGGAATGTAGGTGTGATCGAGGATGCAAACGGGATCGGTGAAGTCGGCAACGCCAAGTGCGGCGATATTATGAAGATGTACCTGAAGATTGAGGATGACATCGTACAGGATGTGAAGTTTGAGACCTTCGGATGCGGCAGCGCCATCGCATCCAGTTCCATGGCTACGGAGCTGATCAAAGGCCAGCCGGTATCCGAGGTGATGAAACTGACAAACAAAGCCGTTGTGGAAGCGCTCGATGGGCTGCCGGATTACAAGCTGCACTGTTCTGTCCTGGCAGAGGAGGCCATCCAGTCCGCTCTGGAAGATTATCAGAAGAGAAGCGGACAGAAGCAGTAGGCAGGTGCTCTGTGAAATAAAGGAGGCAGGAGCAATTGGCAAGTGCGGGCTGCCCTTTGAAACGAAGCAGAAAGAAGCAAGAGACAAGTGCTGGCTGCTTTAAGAAAAGAAGCGGACAGGCGCGATAAGCAAATGCTCTATAAACTCTATGAATATAAATAAACAGGAACTGGAAGACAGGTCATTACAAGCCATTAATATAACATAAACACTCCAAAGCTATGCGGGGGAGGGGCTGTGAGGCTCCTCCTCCTTGCATGTCTGCACAGTACAGAGCAGGTATTTCGGCGATTGAGGAAATCACTCAGATCACAGGGAAGGTTTTTCCTGATTCCGGGAGGTTTTTCTGATTCTATCTGATTCTAATAGAGGGATTTTTCAGATTAAAGGTTGTGAATTGCCTGAAAAAAAGGTATACTAAAGGAGAAATACCTGAGAAATACCAGACAATCAACGAAGGTACTTACACCTGCAGGGAGGAATACATATGGCAAATCCGATTGTAACGATTACTATGGCAGATGGCGGTGTTATGAAAGCGGAGCTTTATCCGGAAATCGCGCCGAATACGGTTAACAACTTTCTGTCGCTGGTTAACAAGGGATACTATGACGGACTGATCTTCCACCGCGTGATCGCCGGCTTTATGATCCAGGGCGGCGACCCGACAGGTACCGGCATGGGCGGCCCAGGCTATTCGATCCGCGGCGAGTTTTCGCAGAATGGCTTTAAGAATGACTTGAAGCACAGCAGGGGAGTGCTTTCCATGGCCAGGTCCATGAATCCCAACTCTGCAGGTTCGCAGTTCTTCATCATGCATGTCGACTATCCTTATCTGGATGGCCAGTATGCCTCCTTCGGGAAGGTCATCGAGGGACTGGACGTTGTAGACCGCATCGCCCAGACAGCTACCGACCGTCAGGACCGCCCTCTTAAGGAGCAGAAGATCGCGACTATGACAGCCGAGCTTTTCGGAGAGAGCTATCCTGAGCCGGATAAAATGTAATAATAAATGACGTAGAAAAATGGGAGGAGGGAATGGATATGGCAGATCTGGAAACTGAACAGAGCATTCTGAAACTGAAGGAAATGATCAAAGAGTCGGATAATATCGTCTTCTTTGGCGGAGCCGGCGTCTCAACAGAGAGCGGGATTCCCGACTTTCGAAGTGAAACCGGCATCTACAACACGGTCAGGGAATATAATGTCTCGCCGGAGACGATCCTCTCGCA
Source organism: uncultured Lachnospiraceae bacterium (assembly GCA_902796775.1). The sequence continues at coordinate 2,022 of CADBQK010000429.1, read as the reverse complement.
CACCTTTTTCATGTCCAAACCGGAAACATTCTATGATTTCTATTTTAAAACCATCGTAAGCACCACTGCCAAGCCGAATAAGGCACACCTGGCTCTGGCCAGGCTGGAGGAGCTGGGCAAGCTCAAGGCAGTTGTCACCCAGAACATCGACGGCCTGCACCAGGCCGGCGGCTCAAAGGAAGTTTATGAACTGCACGGCACGATTGCGAAAAACTACTGCATGAAGTGCGGCAAGTTCTTTGATCTGGGCTATATGATCGCACGCAAGGAGGCTGGTGAAGCTGTCCCGAAATGCGACAAATGCGGCGGGACGGTCAAACCGGACGTCGTACTCTATGAGGAAGGGCTGGATGAGATGACGATCCGGCGGAGCGTAGATGCGATCCGCAACGCAGACATCCTGATCATCGGCGGCACCTCGCTCAACGTCTACCCTGCAGCAGGTTTTATTTCCTATTATAGAGGAGATAAGCTCGTGCTCATCAACAAGAGCACGACACCTTATGACAGCAGGGCGAATGTGCTGATCCACGACAGCATTGGCAGAGTACTTGAGATCTGTACGAAAGATCTGTAATGCTGCCATATTTACAGGCCATACATACAATAAAATCAGAGCAGGGGGTCAAGGCCTCCTGCTCTTTTCTGTGCTATGTATTTGTATTTGCTGTGCCTGTTTCCGAAGCAGCCAGCCGTCTCCCCAGTTTGATCGCATTGATCTGCTCAAAGAGCCGGGGCTGCCCGCAGACGATGAGGGCAAGCCGCTCGCGTGCCCGGGAGACACCCTGAAAGAGAAGCTCCCGGTAGAGGTGGGTTTCTCCAGCCGGCTCAGCTGCCGGTGTTAAGGGGGTGTCGTCTTTTGCTGTGGGCTGTGTCAGGCTTCCAAGGCCATCTCCGCCCTCTTCCGGCTGGGTCCGGGAACATAGTTTTCCCTCCTGATTATAATAGAAGCGTCCGTCCAGCACCATGACGACACAGTTAAACTCCAGACCCGCGACGTCTGAAGAGCGGTATTCACAGCCCGTGCTTTCTATATTTCCAATGCTGTCTGGGCTGTCGCCGCTCTGCAGGGCTTCCGGCTGGGCGAATTTGTCGGAGTACAGGATGGAGGCGTAGCCCTTGTCCATAAAATAGCGGGTAAAGCGTCTGGCCTGAGCTGCGTTTAGCGCATAGATGATCTCTACCGGCTCATAGCTGTAGATCCTGGCACGTTTTTTCAGATCAAACAGTGTTGTGATAAAGGAGGAGAGCTCTTTGTTGGAGCGGATCTTGTCCGACAGACGAAGGGTTGCTTCCGAGATGCTTTGTATCCGCAGCGCGATCTGCCGGCTCTCCCCGGGGGCATAAACTCCCTGCCGGCTGTCAAAGGAGAAGATGCAGGCCGCTCCTGCCGCCCGTACGTATGCCTGGATCTGTTCGAACTGGGCAGAGGTCAGGAGGGGGGCTTCATCCACCAGCACGAGCCGGGGTTTATCCTTAAAGTCCACCTGCGAGGCGGAGCAGATCGTGACCCCTTCCATGTGCTCATTCAGATAGCGGTGGCCTTCCCTCAGCTTGCTTCCGTGAAGGAGTGTGACATTTGCCCTTTTGCCCAGATCTGCAGCCAGGTCATATAAGAGGAGGGTCTTCCCCGTCCCGGGATTTCCCGTCAGGCATAAAAACAGGCCGCCCGGTCTGCCTGGTCCGGTCAGGCAGGGATTGATCTTCTCCAGGATCTGCGCCTTAAAGTCATTTTGCTGGGTGGTCAGAAAATAACCTCCCGACAGGAATTTGTCCGGAGTGGAAGCCGGTGAGATCAGGAAATCATCGGCGCTGAAGAGCCGGTCGATCCCCTCTGCCACATAATTCCGGAAGGAGAGTACATCCCGGGCCAGCCTCTGGAAGGTGCAGGCTTCCAGCCTGCCATCCTCCTGCAGCTGGTACAGCGTATCTGTAGAAAGTACATAGGTATAGGAATAGATTTCCGGGCAGATATGGCGCAGATAATAGCGGTTTTGCATGAGCTGCTTCCGGATCCTGTCC
>CADBQK010000428.1 GCA_902796775.1 uncultured Lachnospiraceae bacterium | reverse complement strand
CAGGGCGAAGAGTACGAGGAAAAGAAAAAGGCAGCAAGCCTGATTGAGGAAAACAATACCATCACACAGAGTTACCGGGAAAAGAAGGCGCAGCTGGCCGCGCTGCAGGAACAGGAGAAAAAGCGTCCCCGTGCAGCAGGGGTAACAGATGCCATACGGAAGTATGAGGATCTCAGGGTAGAATATGAGGATCTGGTTTTTACACAGCAGGAATTGGATGCGCAGGCAGGAGGCGGAGCGCTTAAGGCGACGGCCTTTGCCTTTCCGCTGCTGGCGATTGCTGTTGCTGTTTTTCTGGCAGGCGGGGCGCTCGGCATTCCTGAGAGTATCCGGGCTCTCGCCAGTTTAGCAATCGTTTTGATAGCATTTCTTGTATTCCTTCTCGTGCTGGCCAGGGCAGCGGGGAAAAAATCGAGAATCAAACAGCTTGAGAAGAAGGCAAATTCAGCTGCCCATAAAATGCAGGATATTCTCAATACTTATGGAGTATCTTCGCGCGAGGAATTGATGGGTATGAAAAACCGTACTCCGGCCAGTCCGGAGATCCTTAAGCTGGAGGAAGAGATGGCTTCTCTGGAGAAGCGGTATAAACAGCTTCAGATACCTCTTAAGCCGTATCTTGAAAAATATGGGGATACGATCGTTCTGGACGAGGATGAAGACAGGGACCAGGCTAAGCAGATAGCCGAATTGAAGGAGAATCTTCAGCAGGTACAAAGAAGGATCGAGGCATACCGTAAAGGAGGCGCTTCTAAAGGATCCTGCACGGTTCCGGCAGTTCCCCTGGTTCTGGATGGATATTTTTCATCATTTGATGATGACCGTCTGTCTGCGACACTTGCATGGCTGTCGCGTCAGGAAATCTTCAGCCAGACTCTGATCCTGACATGCCACAGAAGAGAGCAGGAAGCCTTATCCGGATTGGGGATTCCCTTCACTTATCAGGAGCTGCCGTAACACCCTTTTCATGTGCTGCAGCTGGTTTCTGGAGGGCGCCAACCAATCAGGAAGCATACTGATTAAAGAAATGATGTACATTAAGAAACACCCGGAAGGCTAAGCGTCTTTCGGGTGTTTTTGGGGAAAAACCTGGGAGAAACCCAGGAGATTAACAAAGAGCCTGTGCGGATATAGTCAAAGACTGATGTAATTAGTTCCAGCAGGTATGATGCTCTTTATAATAATCCAGAGCCTTGCGGATCCGCACGCTGGGATCCAGCAGGTCGCTGATGGAGTGATCGTAATTGATCTTATCGATCAGCAGTGCGATATATTTGCTTATGTCCACATTCACATAATACGGACGTGCAAGCATTTCCGGCTTCTGGTAGATCGCGTTGGTCGTCAGGACCTTGGAAATCAGCCCCTTCTCATGGTATTCATCAAATTTCTTCATCCCCTGCGTGAAAAGACCGAAGGTTGCACAGCAGAATACGCGGCGGGCTTTGCGCGCTTTCAGCTGGGCAGCTACATCCAGCATACTGTCTCCGGAAGAAATCATATCATCTACAATGAGAACATCCTTGCCCTCTACGGAGGACCCAAGGAATTCATGGGCTACGATAGGGTTCTTGCCATTAACGACCTTGGAATAATCCCTGCGCTTGTAGAACATGCCCATATCAATACCCAATACATTGGAATAATAGACAGCGCGCCACATGGCACCCTCGTCCGGGCTGATGATCATCATATGGTCAGCGTCAACTTCCAGATCAGGTACGCTGTTGAAGAGGGCTTTGATAAACTGATAATGCGGCATGACATTGTCAAAACCGCTGTTAGGGATTGCATTCTGTACACGGGGATCATGAGCATCAAAGGTGATGATGTTTTCTACATTCAGGCTCCTGAGTTCCTGAAGAGCATTGGCACAGTCCAGAGATTCTCTGCCCATGCGTTTGTGCTGGCGGCTTTCATAAAGAAACGGCATAATAACATTGATACGCCTGCCTTTGCCTGCTGCAGCAGTAATGATTCTTTTAAGGTCTGCGTAGTGGTCGTCGGGGGACATGTGATTTTGCTGACCAGAAAGCGAATAGGTGATGGAGAAATTGGTGACATCGGTAAGGATATAAAGATCCTTGCCTCGGATTGACTCCTGGATCGCGCCTTTGGCTTCACCGGAACCGAAACGCGAGCATTTGGCTTTGATAATGTAGGAGTCCTTCAGATCTTCGCCCACCGGATGAAGAATATGATTCCGTTTTTGTCTCCATTTGACGATATACTGATTGACCATTTCACCCATTGCCTTGCAGCTTTCCATAGGGATGATGCCGAGCTCTCCGACGGAAATCGAGTTTCTGAATTCTTCGATATTCTGTGCCATAATACGTTTCCTCCATAGCGGATCTGCCGGAACAGGCAGACAAACCTAAGGGTCTGCTTCAAGCCGCGTCCGGAACAGGCTGTTTTCAAGGGTTTCTTTGGCTTCCCGGACCATTTCATGATAGTATATCGAAAAGATAATGTCAAGATAGTGGACGGGTATCAAATGGTAAAAAAAGCGTAAAAAACCGTTGTTTTGCGGCGTTTCAGGTCCCTGCAATAGCCAGCTTCACCCGAATATCATCTCCTATGACAGGGAGCATTTCGTAGTGCCCGATGAGGCGCGAAATGATTCGTTCGCTGTAGGTATCCTGAAGCTCTTCAAGTGACAGATTAGTAGAGATGATAGTCGAAACATTTTCCGAAAGCCGGCGGTTCAGGAAATCGAATAATTGAGAATTGACAAAGGCATTGCTCAGCTCCGATCCCAGGTCATCGATAACCATCAGGTCACAGCTGTAAATATAGTCGGCCATATCGTCACCGGCATCACTAGCCTCTTTGCTAAAAGCCTTATCCTCCAGGATCTCAAAGAGGGAGAGTGCGCTCAGATAGATGGCAGTATGGGAAGTGTCGAGCAGTTCCCTGGTAATACAATGAGTCAGAAAGGTCTTTCCTACTCCTGTATTGCCATAAAACAGCAGATTGCCATGATGCGTATCAAATTCTTCAATGAAACGATGACAGCTGGCCAGCACAGACTCGATCTG
>CADBQK010000427.1 GCA_902796775.1 uncultured Lachnospiraceae bacterium | reverse complement strand
TCGATGAAGTTCATCTGCGGGGAGCCGATAAATCCTGCAACGAATTTGTTGCAGGGATAATCATACAGCATCTGCGGGGAGTCCACCTGCTGGATCACTCCGTCATTCATTACTACGATCCGGGTTCCCAGTGTCATGGCTTCTGTCTGATCATGGGTGACGTAGATGATCGTGGCCTGCAGCCTCTGATGAAGCTTGGAGATCTCAATTCTCATCTGCACGCGAAGCTTGGCATCCAGATTGGAAAGCGGTTCGTCCATCAGGAAGACCTTCGGTTCGCGCACGATTGCCCTGCCCATGGCTACTCGCTGTCTCTGTCCGCCGGAAAGCAGCTTGGGCTTACGGTCGAGCAGATGCTCAATATCCAGAATCTTAGCCGCTGCCCTTACCTTCTTCTCCTTTTCCTCTTTGGAGACACCCCTGAGCTTCAGGCTGAATGCCATGTTGTCAAAGATCGTCATGTGGGGATACAGTGCATAGCTCTGGAATACCATAGCAATATCCCTGTCCTTGGGCTCGACATCGTTCATCCTCTTGCCATCTATGTAGAACTCTCCGGAAGTTATCTCCTCCAGCCCCGCGATCATACGCAGCGTTGTAGACTTTCCGCAGCCGGAGGGCCCGACAAAGATGATGAACTCCTTGTCTTCGATTTCCAGATTAAAATCTTTTACTGCATGAAAACCATTCGGATATACTTTCTCAATATGCTGCAAAGATAAATTTGCCATATATTCCTTCCTGTCCTTACTTAATACTATCAGACTGTGATCTCTACTTTTTTCGTTTCAGGGCTGTAAATGCTGTTATCCTTACATTTTCCGCATCAGGTTGACCATTTCGATTGCGCTGCAGGCTACATCAAAGCCTTTGTTTCCAGCTTTAGTGCCGGCGCGTTCGATTGCCTGCTCGATATTGTCGGTCGTCAGGACGCCGAACATGACCGGAAGTCCTGTCTCCAGAGATACCATTGCGATACCCTTTGTTACCTCGGAACATACGTACTGGTAATGATCGGTTGAGCCTTTGATCACTGCACCAAGGCAAAGGACAGCGTCATATTTACCGGACAATGCCATCTTCTTGGCAACAACCGGGATCTCAAATGCACCGGGGACCCAGGCTACATCGATATCTTCATCATTGACACCGTGGCGGACCAGGGCATCCTGTGCTCCCCCGAGAAGCTTTGAAGTAATAAACTCATTAAAACGGGCGGCAACAATACCGATCTTCATGTTCTCATTCTTCGCAACAACAGTTCCTTCGATGTAATTCATGGTTATTCCCCTTTCTTTTCTGCCTCTGCAACCATCCTGTTCTTTTCTTCCTTCATTTTTTCTTCCATCTCAGGATCAACATGGTAATCCAGCATGTGGCCCATCTTCTCCTGCTTGGTAAGAAGGTAGAAAGTATCTGCTTTTTTCAGTTTCATCTGGATAGGTACTCTCTCGATGATCTTCAGATCAAACGCCTCCAGACCGTCGATTTTCTTGGGATTATTGGTCATCAGCCGCAGCTCATGAACACCGAGATCCTCCAGTATCTGGGATCCGATCGTATAGTCACGCATATCTGCCGGGAATCCCAGTTTGATGTTTGCCTGAATTGTGTCGTATCCCTCGTCCTGCAGCGCGTAAGCACGGATCTTGTTGATCAGACCGATCCCGCGGCCCTCCTGGCGGAGATACAGCAGAACACCTCTGCCCTCTTTCTCGATCATATCCAAAGCTGTATCCAGCTGCTCTCCGCAGTCGCAGCGCGAGGAACCGAATACTTCTCCGGTCAGGCATTCGGAGTGGACTCTGCCGAGCACGCTCTTGCCGTCACCGATTTCCCCTTTTACCAGAGCAACATGATGTTCACCAGTGAGCTGATTGATGTATCCGTACATCATAAACTCACCATGCTTGGTCGGAAGCTTCGCCTGTGCGACGCGCTTTACGAGCTTTTCATGCTCTTTTCTATACCGTTTGAGAGCGCCGATCGTACTGATCTTCAGACCATGTTTTTCGGCAAACACGAACAGATCTTCACGTCTTGCCATCGTGCCGTCATCCCGCATGATCTCACAGCACAGTCCCATTTCTTTCAGCCCTGCAGCCCGCATCAGGTCCACTGTGGCTTCGGTATGGCCGCCGCGTTCGAAAATGCCGCCCGGTTTTGCCTCAAGAGGGAACATATGCCCGGGCCTGCGGAAATCATCGGGCCTGGCATCGTCCTCAGCTGCTTTCATAGCAGTGATAGATCTTTCATAGGCAGATATACCGGTTGCTGTCAGTCTGTGATCGATGGAAACCGTGAAAGCCGTCCCGTGATTGTCCTTATTCACTGCACACATCATGTCCAGATCCAGCTTTTTCACATACTCTCCGCTCATGGGCATACAGATCAGTCCTCTGGCATGAGTCGCCATAAAATTCACATTCTCAGGAGTAGCAAACTGGGCGGCACAGATAACGTCTCCTTCATTCTCCCTGTCTTCATCATCCTGAATGACGACATTTTTCCCATCACGGAGATCCTGCAGGATTTCCTCGATCGTGTTGAACTTGTACATTTTTTAATCCCTCCGATACTATATGAATGTATAATAAAACTAAGCCGATTCCGTAAGGAAAGCCAGGTCTAAACAAAGCCGTTTTCTGCAAGAAAAGCCAGATCGATCCCTTTCGCCGGAGCCGGGCTGCTGTCTTCTTTCGGAGCCAGCAGAAGCTTTTCCACATATTTCCCGATAATATCGCACTCAAGGTTCACCAGATCTCCCGGCTTTTTCGTCAGGAGAATGGTCTCCTCTCCCGTATGCGGGATGATGGATACCTTGAAACACTCCTCATCTACATAAGCAAGAGTCAGGCTGACTCCGTCAATGGCGATAGATCCTTTTTCAATCATATACCGCAGCAGCCCAGGACCGGCTTCAACGGTGATCCACACAGCATTATCCTCACGCACCATGCTGCGGATCGTACCGGTACCATCAATATGGCCGCTGACGATATGCCCTCCCAGACGGGAGGAAAGTGTCAGCGCTCTCTCCAGATTTACCTTTGTCCCGGTATGAAAAGAGGAAAAGCTTGTCCGACGTACGGTTTCTGCCATAACATCGGCATCGAAACAGCCTCCGTGAATAGATGTCACAGTCAGGCATATCCCGTTAGTGGATATGCTGTCTCCGATCTGGGTCCCTTCCAGTACTTTGCTGGCACTGACTGTCAGTTTATAGGAGACAGTACCGGGGATCAGCTGTTTGACCGTCCCGACTTCTTCAATAATGCCCGTAAACATGTCTCTTCTCGTATCCCCCCTGTCACTTGATCACATATCCGGTCAGACAGATATCCTCTCCGACTTTCTGTGCACTCAGTTCCTTCAGCGCCCATGCCTCTTTGAGGTGAGCGATACCGGGTCCGCCCAGCGGTGTCATGGATGCAGTCCCCCCGATGATCTTCGGTGCAATATAAAACTGAACTTTATCGATAATACCTGCTTCAAAAGCAGCAAAAGCGAGCGTGCCTCCGCCTTCCAGCAAAATGCTGTCGATTCCTTCCTGTCCAAGGATGCGGACAAGTGCCTTCAGATCTACTCTCCCATCCGGCAGACCGGCCCGTATGATTCTGGCGCCTTTTGCTGCAAGGATCTCTTCTTTTTCTTTCGATGCGTTTTCATGGCACGCAATTATGAGCGGCACGTCCCCTGCACTGCGGACAAGTTTGCTCTCCACAGGAGTCCTCAGGGCAGAATCCACGACTATACGTACAGGATCTTTTCCTCCTGAAATCCGGCAGGTCAGCATCGGATCATCTGCGAGCACTGTCCCGATCCCAACCATGATCGCCATATACTGGTTGCGCAGCTTCTGCACCTGCTCTCTGGACTCTTCGCAGGAGATCCACTGGGACTCTCCGTTAGGCGCTGCAATCTTTCCGTCCAGAGACATAGCCGATTTATATAGAACAAACGGCTCTTTACGGGTAATATAGGTCATAAAGATCTCATTGAGTCGACAGCTCTCTTCGGCCAGAACGCCTGTTTCAACCTCAATCCCTGCTTCCCGGATCCTGCGGATGCCGCGCCCGGCTACCAGCGGATTCGGATCCAGCGCTGCTACGACCACCCGGCCCACCTTCTTGCTGACGATCAGATCTGCACAAGGAGGAGTCTTCCCATAATGGGAACAGGGCTCCAACGTAACATAGATCGTTGCACCAGTCACATCTGCATCGCCTGCTGCCCGGAAAGCCTCTACTTCGGCATGTCCCTGTCCGCAGCAGTGATGATATCCTTTAGCCAGCACTTTGCCGTCTTTGACAATGACAGCACCGACCATCGGATTCGGATTCGTGAAGCCAATCCCCTTTACTGCCTCCTCAAGAGCCATCTTCATATACATGATGTCCTCTTCCCGAATAGCCAGTTTCCTCACCTCCATATCCATCACAGGATCTGTATTGATCTGTTTCCCTGTCACGTACTCCGGGAGCACAGACATAAAAAAGCCCCTGAAATCTCAGGGGCTTTTATTCATCAAAATATCCATCCCAAGCTGAACCGGCACGCATACAAAGCCCGGTGTACCTATCCATACGACCGGTGCCGCTGCTGCCTGTCCATCCTGAAAAGGCTGTATCTGATAAATCTTCTCCCATCCAGACTATACTGTCGGTACCGGAATCACACCGGTTCAGCCGTGAAGCTCGCGGACTATACCGCCGGTCGGGAAATGCTCCCTGCCCTGAAGATTCAAATCCAAAACGTATTATACCTCTGTATGAGGTGATTTGCAAGACTTTTTGCAAAGCTTTATATAGCTTTTCAGTCCCCTTTTTTAGTCAATATCATCAAAGTCGTCTTCGTCGTCCTCATCCTCGTCATTGTCATCTCTGGACGGCTGCTCATCGCGGCTGCGGCGGCGGAGGAAACCCAATCCCCGCTTTACGGGAGCTTCATCTTCATCGTCCTCATCCTCGTCGTCCTCATCCTCGTCTTCAGCATCGATATCTTCAACAGAAGCATCTTCCGCGTCATCATCCTCGGAAAAATCATCTTCGATATCCTCATCCTCGTCATCATCCAGAATGTCTTCGACAACAGAAGAAACATCTTCCTTCTTTTCAGGTCTGGTCCTGACAGGAGATGAAATCGGTGCATCCGCATCATAACCCATGCTTTCGATCTGAGCAGCCAGAGAATCGTTATTCTCCGTCAAAAGGCGCATATTCTCGGACAGGCCGCTGACAAGGCCATCCGTGTTGGACTTCACAATATCGATTGAGCTGGAAACAGCTGCCTGGATATTGTTGATGAGGTCTTTGGCATAGGATAAGGAACCATGTGTGATCTCCATGGCTGTAGCATTTGCCTGATCAATGATGCCCTTCGCTTCATCATTGGCAGCATGGATCGTTTCATCCGCCTTTTCATAAGCCTTCAGCATGATCTCATGATCTTCCACAAGCTGCTCTGCATAAGCCTGTGTCTCATCGATCATCTGCTGAGCCTGGTCTTTGGCATCGCTGATGATCTTATCCTTCTGTTCGATGATCTTCTTGTAGCGGCGGATCTCATCTGGTGTCTTCAGACGCAGCTCCGTCAGGAGTTCATACAGCTGATCCTTGGGCACGACGATCTTGGATTGTGAAAACGGCGCTGGCTTGCAGCTTTCAATAAATTCTTCTATCTCGTCTATGATTTGCTCGATTCTGCTCATGTTTTTACCCCTTCCTGACTATTTACCGGTTTTCTCTGCGATCATCTCTGCCACATAGGCCGGAACAAGCTCACGGATATCTGCATGATATCCGGCAAGTTCGCGCACCATACTTGAACTGATATAGGAATATTTCTGATCAGTGATCAGGAACATCGTATCCAGCTGCGGCCTCATGCTGTGATTTGCCTGTGCCCAGGAACGCTCATATTCAAGATCAGAAACGCCGCGCAGGCCTCTTACAATGATCCTGGCATCGCAGCTCTGGGCAAAGTCTATAAGCATACCTGTGAAATAAGTAACTTCAACGCCCGGTATGCCCTCTGTTACCTTCTTTAACATAGTAACACGTTCCTCTACCGAAAACAATGGAGATTTTGTGCTGTTATTCAGAACTCCGATCACCAGTCTGTCCACCATCTCCGCTGCACGGCGGATTATGTCCATATGTCCGTTAGTTACAGGATCAAAGCTGCCTGGATAAATTGCTGTTCTCATAAAATAACTATCCTCATGTTTTCCGGACAAATACATGCTGATTTGTCTTATAGGCTTTTGTCCGGATCCGGCTGTATCCGCCGGACGATAAATAGGAAAGATCCGTATCCAGTGACTCTTCAACTATGATCAGTGTCTCTGTGTCTGCCAGTGAAGAAGCATCTGAAAGAGCCAGCAGAACTTCCTTTTCCAATCCTTTCCCATAGGGCGGATCCATAAAGATAATATCCGCATGCACCTTCTGCTGACTAAGACTGCGGATCGCAGCCGCTGCGTCCATCCTCATCAAACAGGCACTGTCCTCCAGATGAGTATGCCGCAGATTCTCTCTGACACAGGAAATGCTGCGCTTATCCCGGTCAACAAAATAGGCCTTTTCAGCTCCCCTGCTGAGAGCTTCTATCCCAATCGCCCCGCTTCCGCAGAACAGATCGAGAAAAACACATCCATACAGGTCCGGAGCCAGAATGTTAAACAGCGTCTCCTTGATCCTGTCCGTTGTCGGACGGACAGACAAGCCTTCTACCGTAACCAGACGGGCACCTTTTGCCTTACCGGCGATCACACGCATACCGCCACCCCTTGCAGAGTATAAAACATTGTAGTATATTTTCACAAAGATTTCAAGAGAAATCTATCCGGGAAAATCCCCTGCTTTTTAGCTGCGGTATCTATTCCACAGAGAAAATATAATAATAGATCGGCTGGCCGCCACTGTAGGCCTCTACCTCACAGTCCGGATACAGCTCCTGTATCCTGTCAGCCAGATCCAGAGCATCTTCCTCTTTCACATCGCTGCCGTAGTACAAACTGATGATCTGGTCATCTTCATCGGCCATGGTTGCAAGTGTATCGATCACTGTCTGGCCGATATCGGATCCGACTGCAGCAAGTCCTTTGTCCGACAGGCCCATGATATCTCCCTGATGGACCTCTTTGTCGTCAATGGTCGTATCCCTTACGGCAAAGGTAACCTGAGCACTTCTGACCGCTTCCATCTCCGCTGTCATTGCCTCCCTGTTTTCCTCACCGGAAAGCTCGGCATTGAAATTGATCATTGCGCTGATGCCCTGCGGAACCGTCGTAGAAGGTACGACCAGAAGTTTTTTATCCTTGCACATCTCTGCTGCCTGATTTGCAGCCAGGATGATGTTTTTATTATTCGGAAGGATAAAAACTGACTTGGCATTGACCTTCTGTGCTGCTTCCAGGATATCAGCTGTGGAAGGATTCATCGTCTGTCCGCCCTCCACGATGGCATCTGCACCAAGTCCTTTAAAGATCTCTTTCATGCCATCGCCGATCGAAACGACCACAAAACCGACCTCTTTCGGAGGCCCCTGCTTCGCCTTTTCTTTCTCGGCGGCTTCCATGGCCTGCTGGGCAGCCAGCTTCTGGGCATCCCTGAACAGACGCTCATTGTGCTCCTCCCGCATATTGTCGATCTTCATCTTTGTCAGGGAGCCGTATGTGAGGCCCTTCTGGATCGCCAGACCGGGATCGTTGGTATGCACGTGGATCTTCACAATCTCATCGTCCGACACACAAACGAGAGAATCTCCGATGGAAGACAGGTACTCTTTGACCTCATCCTCATCTTTTTCCGTGAACTCCTTCTCAAGCATTATGATAAACTCTGTACAGTATCCGTATTTAATATCAGCGGTCTCGATCTCGTCCAGCCCCAGCTTTGCTCCGCCGGCAGGAACTTTCACGGCAGCAGGTGCAACATCCACAGTCCCATCTTCCTTGCCTGTGAGACAGTCATAAGCACCCTCCATAATGGTCATCAGACCCTGTCCGCCGGAGTCAACAACACCTGCCTGCTTGAGGACAGGCAGCATCTCCGGAGTCAGGCTGAGCATATAGTTTCCATATTCAATGACCTGGCGCATCGCTTCTGCAAGATCATCACAGCTTTCGAAAATGTCCTGTGCCTTCTCGCTCATACCCCTGGCTACTGTCAGGATCGTACCTTCCTTAGGCTTCATAACTGCCTTGTATGCAGTCTCGCTTGCTCTCTTAAAAGCCTCTGCAGCGATGGGGCCGTCAATATATTCACACTCCTTGACAGTCCTTGCGAAACCCCTGAGAAGCTGTGAGAGGATAACACCGGAATTGCCTCTGGCTCCACGGAGCGCCCCCTGAGAAAATGCCCTGGAAAGCGACTCCATATCCGGCTCCTCGATAGCTGCCACCTCGCTGGCTGCCGACATGATCGTCATAGTCATGTTGGTCCCGGTATCACCATCCGGCACCGGGAACACATTCAGCTCGTTGATATAATCCTTATTTGCATCCAGTCTTTTTGCTCCGGCCATAAACATTTTTTTCAGCATGGCCGCATCAATTCTGTTTATTTCCACGTTTAGACCCTCCTGTATCAGTCGATAACACGCACACCTTCTACGAAGATATTGATCTTCTCCACCTTCATCCCGGTATACTCTTCGATCTGGTATTTCACTGTATGCATAAGATTGTCCGAAATCGTAGCAATGCTGATGCCGTATACAGTAATAATATGGAAGTCGACCGTGATCTTGTTCTCATCTTCTATCTTGATATCAACACCTTTGGTAAGGCTCTCCCTGCGCAGGAGCTTAACCAGGCCGTCCTTCATACTGACCATGGCCATGCCGACTACACCAAAGCAGGAAGCTGCTTCGATCCCGGCATATTTCTCGATAACCTCTACATTGATGTCGATATTTCCCTTATCGGAATGTATGTAACCCTTCATTTAGATCCTCCTACATGCATCCTGGTATGAATATTCTACTTAGGTTATGATTCGATTCGGTTACTATCATAACACATAAATAAGAAAAAGGAATCTTTTTTTTGTACAATCAAAAAATCTGCTTGCATTCGCAGGGGCAATCTGTTATTATCTTAATGTTGCAGACTCCTTTTGGATCTGTAGCCTTCGTCTGACAGAACATAAAGGGAGGTGCTTTAGGATGGCAAAATGTTCGATTTGCGGTAAGGGAGCCCACTTCGGTATCAAAGTGTCTCATTCACATAGAAGGTCTAACAAGATGTGGAAGTCTAACATCAAAAAAGTCAAGGCTAAAGTGAACGGCACTCCGAAGAGGATCTATGTTTGTACTTCCTGCCTGCGTTCAGGCCTGGTTGAAAGAGCATAAGACTCTGCCTATTTGACCAGAGATAAAAGACCGCCGAGAGGCGGTCTTTTTCTTATGTTTCCTATGTATAAACTCCTGCATCATTGCTTACTGTCCTGCGGATGAAATCAAATCTCTCATTTGCCAGAAAAATCTGCATCCCGTCCATCAGTCGTGACGGCAGAGAATCCTCGATCATGATCCCATTCAGATAGATATGGTTTGTGGAACCGCAGTCAATGATATAGTACTGGTCTTCACTCCTGTCATACCGGATGATCGCATGAATCCGGCTCAGGGCAGGATTGTTCCCGACAACATAGTCGCAGGCAAGCGGAACTTTTCCGATGATATAAGGAGAATGGGGAAGCATGATGATCTCCCCGCTGCTCCTGCGCAGCAAAAATGCCTGACTCTCCGGCTGATCTTCACCGGAGTTTTTATCCATCTCTGAGAAAACAGTATCCTCATCTTTTTCACGATCTTCATCCATAAACAGGATATCATCCTGCACCGGATCCGCTTTCACACGCACAGGATGCAGCTCCTGATCGATCGATGAGACCAGGTCCCCCAGACTTACAAGGTCAGCCAGGCCGCCGCAGATCCGTTCCCTGACGTCCTCTCGAAACTTCTCTGATGCATCCCGTCCGAATTTATCGAGAAGATAAAGCAGGAAGGATGTTAGATCGCTTCTGGAATCGGAAATGCCGTTATCAGGCAGAACGGCCAGATACAGCTTTTCATCCTGCTCATCGATATAGACGGCAGACTCGTCCATAACAGCCAGCTGTGCATCAATGAAAGAATCTTCCAGGTAAAACAGGATGCTGTACAGCTCCTTTAAAACCCGCAGCAGATCTTCCTCTCCCGCTGATCCGGGCACATAAGCAGACAAAGGAAGCAGGCCCTCTGTTTGAAAAGCCAGGAGCCTTTCCTTTTTCAGCACATTCATCCGGAGAAATCCGTTTTCACGGGATTCATTGATCAGCTGGATGATAATGTCGTCGATGTCAGATGCTGAGCGGTATCTGTAAACGAGCATCTCCTGCCCGCGGATCGTCTGAATGCTCAGAAGATCACTCATTCCCGGTCTCCTGCGCATCCTGCCTGATATTCTCGATGACCTCTTCTACCTCAGGATCGGTCTTCCTCCCGCCGGTGAAGCGGTTAATGATATCCGGAGCCATGTCAATGACCTTGGAAACCGGATCAGAGGAGGATACATTCACTACGCGCACGGCTCCGTCCTTGATGACCAGAACTGCACTCGGGGAAAGCTTTCCGCCCATACCGCCTGAAGCAGACTCTTTACCGCTGCGATGCCATGCGCCGGCACCCATTCCGAAGGAAACATCCATCAGCGGAAGGATCGCCGTATCATGCACATAGATTGGCTCTCCGATTACGGTCTTTGAAGAAATGTAACCATCCATACCGCGAAACAAAGCCTCAACTGTGTTCTGAAATTGATTGTCAGCCATGAAGAAACCTCCCATACTATCTATTTTATATTTATACTATCATTCTGGTAATCTATCATGATCATTGAAGATTGACTATTCTATTTCAACATCCCGGAAAACAAGATAAATACTGTACAGTACTATAATTTCCTGATCTGTTTGATCAGACGGAAGAAGCATGGATCAAGAACAACCGGCAGCATATACCATACAAGCCTTCCGATGCGTATCTTTCCGGAGAACTGGGCTTCTCCCTCCAGGACTGTCTCTTCAAACTCCGGTATGACTGTCATCCTGTCCTCGTTTGCAGGATACAGGAAACTGAGATACCCAAGCACTTTTCCTGTCAGCGAGGGATCATCAAATCCGAAGTGCAGGTGCAGAAAATCGATCCCGGGCCTGAGATAGATCAGTATCTTACGCAGCTGTTTCAGGCACTTGCAAATATATCTTGAGCAGCGTTCATCCTCCAGAATCGCAATGATCTTATCTCTTCTGGTGATCAGTGAATCTGCCTTATCCCAGATACCGTCCACCTTATCCGAAATGGCATCCGCCTTGTCCCAGACTTTTTCCGGCAGATCCAGCAGCGCATCCAGGATGCGGGCGATCTTCTCAGACAGATCATCTGCAAGCTGATGAAGGCTGTCCGCTTTCTCCCGGATCTTTTCCCGAAGGCTCTTTTTTACCGGAGCATCTTCCTCACTGCCCTCACTACTTTCACTGCCCTCACCGCTCTCACTGTTTTCATCTTCAGATTGCGTGATCAGCGGAACTTCCTGCTGCTCCTGGGCGGTCTCCAGATCAGCATCCTCTGTCCCGGTTTCTGCAGATCCCGGAACTGTTTCCTCCTCCGGCATGTCAGAAGACTCTGCCGCAGGTTCCTGCGGCGGCTCCTGTCCGGGGGACGGAGCATCTGTATCACTCTTATCATCCTGACTGCCGGCACTTTCCTCATTATCATACAGTGTCAGCCAGGCAGCCTTAAACCAGATATGCGGCTTCATCCCGTTTGGCGATGATGAATCCAGCCTTACTGCGCCCCGCACCAGACGCAGCAGCCAGCTGCCATCAACCCGGACTCTCACAGCATCATCTTTTCCGATGTATATCTTATAACACAGGGGAACCAGCAGAAAGATCAGCAGCAGGACCACGATGATCAAAATAACGGCCAGAAGGATCTTCAGCAGAATCCCCAAGATCAGAAATATGATTCCCGGCATAGCTTAACTATCTCCTCCTGCAGCTGTCTCCTGCTTACTCAGGAATGCCCTGACATCGGTACTCCCAGTAGCAGCGATCGTATCCGCTATGATCCGTCCTGCAAGCTCCCGGGCCTCGCTTACCGTGCCCGCGATCCCGACGACCATCTCTCCCATCCGGAAGAGCTGAGGTGAACGGACCATTTCTGTCCTGCAGATGTCTAAAAGACATCCCGGATGAGGCGACAGCAGAATGCAGTAGGTGCCGGTCAGCTTCTTTGTCTTCTCCACAAGGTATTTGTAATAACTCCTCTTTTGCGTCATCGTTTTACCCAGATACAGTTTCCGGTACCATTCCATTCTTTGTCACCCCCTTTCCCTGTCAGCAAAAAATCTCCCTACTGTACGTGCTCGTGACTGAACAGATGATCCTGGCAGTACTCATAATTGCCATTGCATTTTGAACAGAAACGGAACTCCAGATCCGGATCCGAATCGCTCGTCCTTCCGCAGACAGCGCAGCGGTGTTTACTGATCCCCTGGGGTTTTTTCACTGCTTTTGCGTACTCATGCCGCCGCTTTGCCTGGCGGGGCGAGAATGCCCTGCCTTTTCTCATAAAAGCGAAATAGAAAATGATAAAGTTCGTAATCGCCAGCAGTGCACAGACCCTGTTGCCCAGATTGGTTGATGTGATAATGACATAGGCAAAAAAAGCAATGTCGAAATAGGCGATCCACTTGATCTTGATCGGGATCAGGAACATCAGCAGCAGCCTGGTATCAGGATACAGAAATGCGAAAGCAAGGAACATGCTCAGGTTCAGATAATAGGTATCCGCATAAAAGACCTGCCCTGTAATAAAGTATGTAACGAAAGCACCGATGATCGTCAGGATCACACCGGTAAAATAATAGACATTAAAGCGAAAACTGCCCCAGGCCATCTCCAGGGTCTGTCCGATCATATAATACAGATAAATGAAAAAAATAAAGAAAAACAGATTTGTCTCCGGAGCCTGCATCAGGAAGGTCACAAACCTCCATACCTGTCCGCGCATGATAGCTGCCGGGTCCAGACTCAGATACTCATAATAAAATGCGGGATTTGTCGTATGAAGGATCAATCCGGCAATGTAAAAAGCGCAAATATACTTCATCAGGCCCGGGATCGCGAATCTTCCAAATCGCTTTTCCAACCTGTCAAAAAAAGACATCGATCAAAAACCTCCTGTCATTTCCGATAACATGTGCTGACAATGCTGAAAATGCACATGCTCTCCTAAGGCTTCCGGCATCCTTTTCCAGTATAGATTTTTCTCTTCGGTTTGTCAACGAAAATGCCTTTTAGTCATCAGATAATCCCACCGTAAGTTCCATTTATTCTTTTTTAAGAATTCGCCATGTTGTATTAAGGGCAGGGATAGTGTACAATAAGTAGCGATGAGATAAAACATCAAAGTAGTTTAAAGCTCAGGAGATTATATATATGGAACAAATATACCGTATGGGTATTGATGTCGGGTCTACGACCGTGAAAGTGGTCATATTAGACGAGGACGGAAATATCCTTTTTTCTGATTATGAAAGGCATTTTGCAAATATCCAGGAGACCTTGTTTGCCCTGACCGGCAAGGCAAGGGAAGTCCTGGGACCCTGCAGCCTGTATCCGATGATCACAGGCTCAGGCGGCATGTCCATCTCCAAATATGCAGGCATTCCTTTCGTACAGGAGGTCTTTTCTGTAGCCACTGCACTGAAGGCGCATGCCCCCCATACCGATGTGGCGATCGAACTTGGCGGAGAAGATGCCAAGATCATCTATTTTGAGAACGGCAACGTCGAAGAGCGTATGAATGGCATCTGTGCCGGCGGTACAGGTGCGTTTATCGACCAGATGGCTTCTCTTCTGAAGACTGATGCTGCCGGGCTGGATCAGCTGGCTGCCTCCTATAAAAATCTTTACCAGATCGCGGCCAGGTGCGGTGTCTTTGCTAAGACGGATATCCAGCCTCTGATCAATGAGGGAGCGGCCCGTGAGGACCTGGCTGCCTCCATTTTCCAGGCGGTTGTCGGACAGACCATCGGCGGCCTTGCCTGCGGCAAACCGATCCGCGGGAATGTAGCATTTCTGGGCGGTCCGCTTCACTTCCTTCCCCAGCTGCGCCAGGCGTTTATCCGTACGCTGAAGCTGGAAGGGGATGCGATCATCGCGCCGGAGAATTCGCACCTGTTCGCTGCGATCGGTGCGGCACTTAATTATAAAGAAGAAGCTCTGACCACGATTGATGACCTTCTGGCCCTTCTGGGATCGGATATGCATATGGCTCCGGAGTCGATCCGTATGGATCCTCTCTTCCGCAGCAAGGAAGAATACGAGGCTTTCCGCAGATGGCATTCCGTTCACACTGTAAATGAAAGCAAACTGGAGGATTACACAGGCGACTGCTTCCTTGGCATTGATGCCGGTTCGACCACAACCAAGCTGGCCATCGTCGGCGAGGACGGTACGCTTCTGTATTCCTATTATAATAACAATAACGGCAGCCCGATCATGACAGCCATTGATGCCGTCAAAGAGATACGGGAAAGATTGCCTGCAGGTGCCAGGATCGCCCGCTCCTGCTCTACCGGTTACGGAGAGTCACTGCTTCAGTCCGCACTTATGCTGGATGAAGGCGAGGTGGAGACCATTGCGCATTATTATGCCGCATCTTTCTTTGAGCCGGAGGTAGACTGCATCCTGGATATCGGCGGCCAGGATATGAAGTGCATCAAGATCCGCAACCATACTGTAGACAATGTGCTGCTCAATGAGGCCTGCTCCTCCGGATGCGGCTCCTTCATCGAGACTTTCGCCAACTCTCTGAACTACTCGGTGGAAGATTTTGCAAAGGTAGCTCTTGATGCGCCCCAGCCCGTAGACCTTGGGACCAGATGCACAGTCTTTATGAATTCCAATGTCAAGCAGGCGCAGAAAGAGGGAGCTCTGGTGGGGGATATCTCTGCAGGACTGGCTTACTCTGTCATTAAGAATGCACTTTACAAGGTCATCAAGCTGACAGACCCCAAAGAACTGGGTGAGAAGGTCGTTGTACAGGGAGGTACGTTCTACAACGATGCTGTCCTTCGTGCGTTTGAACTGATCTCCGGCTGCAGGGCGGTCCGCCCGAATATTGCCGGTATCATGGGCGCTTTCGGCGCGGCTCTGATTGCCCGCGACCGGTATAAAGGTCAGGAAACGACCATGCTTCCTCTGGATGAGATCATCGGCCTTACCTACAGGACAAGCATGACCCGCTGCGGCGGCTGTACCAATCACTGCCGCCTGACTGTCAACCATTTCCCCGGCGGCAGACGCTTCATTTCCGGCAACCGCTGTGAAGTGGGTCTTGGCAGGGCGAAGGCAAAGTCCAAAGTACCCAATCTCTTCCAGTACAAGATGAAGAGGATGTTCGGCTACGAGCCGCTGCCCGAACAGGATGCCCCGCGAGGCATCGTAGGCATTCCCCGTGTCCTGAACATGTATGAAAACTACCCTTTCTGGTACAAGTTCTTTACCGGACTGGGCTTTCGGGTGGTGCTATCTCCGGAGTCGTCACATGAGATCTTTGATCTGGGCATCGAGTCCATACCGAGCGAATCTGTCTGCTACCCGGCAAAGCTGGTGCACGGGCATATCATGTGGCTGCTGCAGCATGATGTTAAATTTATCTTCTACCCCTGCCTGCCTTATGAGCGTGTAGAGACCGAGGGTGCAACCAACAACTACAACTGCCCGATCGTTACTTCCTATCCGGAAAACATTAAAAACAATGTAGAAGAACTGCGGGATCCTTCGATCCGCTTTATGAATCCGTTTATGACACTGGAGAGCGAGCAGGTTCTGGTAAAACGTCTGACAGAGGAGTTTTCAAAAGAATTCGGTATTGATCCCCGGGAGATCAAACGGTCGGTCCATGAGGCATGGCTGGAGCTTTCCCGTGTCCATACCGATATGCAGAAAAAAGGCGAGCAGACCCTGGCCTGGCTCGAAAAGACAGGTAACAAAGGCATCGTGCTGGCCGGACGCCCCTATCACCTTGATACAGAGATCAACCACGGTATCCCGGAGCTGATCACCTCCTACGGTTTTGCAGTACTTACGGAAGACAGCGTTTCCCATCTGGCAAAACCCGACAGGCCGCTGATCGTATCCGACCAGTGGATGTACCATTCCCGTCTGTACTGTGCTGCGGAGCTGGTCAAGCAGAAGGATTACCTGGAGCTTATACAGCTCAATTCTTTCGGCTGCGGACTGGATGCAGTCACGACAGACCAGGTGCGTGATATCCTGACCGGTTCGGACAGGCTCTACACCTGTCTGAAGATCGACGAGGTCAGCAATCTGGGAGCAGCCCGGATCCGGATCCGTTCCCTGATCGCAGCTATCCGCCTTCGCGAGGAACATGGTATCCACGGACACCTCCAGTCCAGCGCGCATAACCGTATGCTTTTTACGGAAGAAGCAAGGGCTGAAAGACACACGATCCTGGTCCCCAATATGTCCCCGATCCATTTTGACCTGCTGATCCCGGCACTGAGCCAGCACAATCTGAATCTGGAACTTCTGCCGGAGTGCGACCAGGAGGCAAAAAACCTGGGGCTGAAATATGTCAACAATGATGCCTGCTACCCGTCTATCTGTACGGTCGGGCAGGTTATGAAAGCGGTACTCTCCGGGAATTATGACCCTGATCATCTGGCAGTGGCCATGACGCAGACCGGCGGCGGCTGCAGGGCGACAAATTATGTAGGATTTATCCGGCGTGCCCTTGGCAATGCCGGGCTTAGCCAGGTACCGGTGCTGTCCATCAGCGCACAGGGCATCGAGAAAAACCCCGGTTTCCGCTTTACTTTCCCGATGCTTAAGGAAGCCATCGAATCAATCGTTTACGGCGATGTATTCATGCGCGTCCTGTATGCGACCAGACCCTATGAGAAAGTGCCCGGTTCAGCTAACGCTCTGCATGAGAAATGGAGACAGATCTGTATTGACACCATGACCGGCAGGCAGAAACGCACTTTCAACCAGAACATACGCGGGATCATCCGGGAGTTTGACGCTCTTCCGATCCATGAGGATATCCGGAAACCGAAAGTGGGAATCGTCGGCGAGATCATGGTCAAGTTCTCCCCGGCGTCCAACAACCACCTTGTCGATCTGCTGGAGGCGGAGGGGGCTGAAGCAGTTATGCCCGACCTGCTTGATTTCCTGCTTTACAGTTTCTACAATAACAACTATAAATACACGCACCTCGGTAAGTCAAAGAAGAATCAGATTGCCGGAAACGCGGCGATCCGCCTTCTGGAGAGGATCCGCGGTACAGCTCGGAAAGAGCTGGCCCGGAGCAGGCGTTTTACCCCTCCTGCCCATATCCAGGATCTTGCCAGATATGCCGCCCCTATTGTATCGGAAGGCAATCAGACTGGCGAGGGCTGGTTTTTGACCGGCGAAATGCTGGAGCTGATCAAGTCAGGCGTTCCGAACATTGTCTGCACACAGCCTTTTGGCTGCCTGCCGAACCATGTTGTCGGAAAGGGGGTCATCAAGGAGATCCGCCATCAGTATCCGCAGGCGAATATCGTTGCCATCGACTACGATCCCGGTGCCAGCGCGGTCAACCAGGTCAACCGGATCAAACTCATGCTGGCAACGGCCGGTACAGCGAGAGAAGATGCGGTTTAAGGCAAATGCCTTATGAAAAAGGAGCAGCAAGGCGGCTGCTCCTTTTTCAGATTGTCTTTGTCTATATTGTCTTTGTCTATATATTTTCGATCTGCCAGTCGATGGGCGTCTGTCCGTTTGCTTCCAGGAAGCGGTTTGTTTTCGAGAAAGGCCGGCTTCCGAAAAACCCCCGGTAGGCGGAGAGCGGACTGGGATGCGGGGACTGCAGGATCAGGTGCTTCGGGTTGTTCAGCATTCTTCTCTTTTGCTGAGCGGCACTTCCCCAGAGGATGAAAACGACCGGAGCGTCTTTCTCATTCACAGCCCTGATCGCAGCGTCCGTGAAATTCTCCCATCCGATCCCTCTGTGAGAGTTAGCCTGATGTGCACGTACGGTCAGTACCGTATTCAGAAGCAGTACGCCCTGGCGGGCCCATTTCTCAAGGTTCCCATTGTTCGGAATATAGCATCCCAGATCATCCTGCAGCTCTTTGAAAATATTTTCCAGAGACGGCGGCAGGGCGATTCCGGGATTGACGGAAAAGCACAGTCCGTTTGCCTGACCATCTCCATGGTACGGATCCTGCCCGAGTATCACGACTTTTACATTCTCCAGAGGGGTTGCTTCAAACGCATGGAACATTTCCTGTGCCGGCGGAAAAATCCTTCTGGTACTGTACTCCTCTTTCACGGTCTGGTAAAGCTTTGCATAATAAGGTTTCCCAAACTCAGGCCGAAGCGGCTCAAGCCAGTCATTCGCTATAGCTCCCATTTTCCTGTCCTTTCCTCATAACACTTCCAAAAAACCGGTGATTGCCAAAACCGCAGCATCTGTCACGATTTCATAGCACAGTTCCTGCACCTTGACCATACACAATTTCACAATCAGCTGTTATTCTTTAAAAACTGCTTCAAATCTTATAAAACCGGACGTACACTGACGCCGCGGCCCATCAAATATTCTTTTAAAGCAGCTATCTCCAGCTCCTTGTAGTGGAACAGGGAAGCTGCCAGGGCTGCATCGGCTCCGCCTGCAGTCAGTGCATCATAAAAGTGATCCATCGTGCCGGCTCCGCCGGATGCGATTACAGGTACCGGCACCAGATCAGCAATGGCTCTGGTCAGTTCAATATCATAGCCGGCTTTTGTCCCGTCGCAGTCCATACTGGTCAGCAGGATTTCTCCAGCTCCCAGCTTTACTGCTTTTTGTGCCCACTCAAGCGCATCCAGCCCTGTATCGATCCGGCCGCCGTGTTTGTAGATCGTCCAGCCGCCATCCGGCCGTCTCTTTGCATCGATTGCCAGCACCACGCACTGGCTGCCGAATTTCTCTGCAGCCTGCGC
Organism: uncultured Lachnospiraceae bacterium; assembly: GCA_902796775.1. The sequence continues at coordinate 2,135 of CADBQK010000427.1, read as the reverse complement.
GATCAGAGATGGATTTTCAATAGCGGCCGAATTAACCGATACTTTATCCGCTCCTTCGCGCAGAACAGCCCTAAAATCTTCCACGGACCGTATTCCGCCGCCGACGGTAAAGGGAATAAAGATCTTCTCGGCCACTCTTCTGACCAGGTCAACGACTGTATTCCTGCCGTCACTGGATGCTGTGATGTCCAGAAAGACCAGCTCATCTGCGCCTGCCTTGTCATAGGCCATCCCGGCTTCCACCGGATCCCCGGCGTCTACGAGATTTACAAAATTGATTCCTTTCACAACCCTTCCGTTATTCACATCCAGGCAGGGAATGATTCGTTTTGTCAGCATATTCCTGTCCTATCCTCCATCAACATCTGGTTTAGCAAGATACTCTTTCTATCCTGCGTTATCGTATTATCCTGCATGATCATGTACAATGCAGCCTCTGCTACAGAGCTGCAAAATTCTGAAGGATCTTCATCCCGGTCTGACTGCTCTTTTCCGGATGGAACTGAGAGGCAAACACGTTATCACGTTCCACAGCAGCGTCGATACGCACCCCGTATTTTGTCGTTGCAGCCACATCGGACGGATCCGATGCTTTCAGATAATAGGAATGGACAAAATAAACGTACGGCTTTTCTCCCAGCCCGGTGAAGATACGGGAATCCTTTTCCATATGGAGATCGTTCCATCCCATATGCGGAATCTTCAGACCGGGGGCCTCCGGAATCCGCAGGATATCACCTTTCAGGATACCAAGCCCTGACGCGCCAGGTGCCTCATCGCTGCGCTCAAACAAAAGCTGCAGTCCCAGACAAATTCCCATAAAGGGTTTTCCTTCCCTGACTGTCTCCCGGATCGGCTCGATCAGATCGTATCTCTTTAGTCTGGCCATAGCATCACCAAAGGCTCCGACACCCGGAAGCACTACCTTAGATGCTTCCCGCAGGTCCTCCCGCTTTCGTGTCACCCGGATCTCCTGTCCCAGAAACTCAAATGCTTTCACTACACTCATCATGTTCCCGGCATCATAATCAATTATTGCGATCATTCTTACTCTCCCGGAACGGCTGGCTTAACATGCCGCTGACGTTCCCCTAACGAATTGCCGACTAGCCTTTTCTAGGTACTATATCGTAAAAGGCACCTGTTTTCAACTGTAAACTGAAAGGAAGGCAGATCAGGCTCCTGAAAATTCCCTCTCCGTATACTGTATAAGTGTGTTATAATAAAGCCGGAGATTTTTTAATACTTATAAGAATCAATTCACAGGCAGGCCGGCATGACCAGCTCCGGGCTGATCGATGGTCTTCCTGTGCGGAGGATAGAACATGCCAATTTCAAAACTTGTACTATGCGCTGTTATAGGCTATGCGATGGGGAATATTTCCTCGGGAATACTGGTCGGAAAGGCTTTTGGAGTGAAAGATATCCGCAAGGTCGGCAGCGGCAATGCCGGTACGACCAACGTGCTGCGCAGCCTCGGCTGGCTGCCGAGTATCCTGACACTCCTGGGTGACTGCCTGAAAGGCCTGATCCCTTCCCTGATCGGCTTAAGGCTGGCGGGAACAGCCGGCCTGCTCACAGGGGGTATCGCAGCCATTATCGGACACGACTTTCCGGCTGCCTTCGGTTTTAAAGGCGGAAAGGGCATCGCCACCTCTCTGGGCGTGCTCCTCGTCCTCGACTATCGCCTTGCCCTGGTGCTGTTCGTTGTCCAGTTCACTGCAGTTGCTATCACACGCTACATGTCGTTTGGCTCGGTCATCAATACGCTGGTCTTTCCCTTCATCGTAGCCATACTCTACCATGGACGAAGCGATTCCCGCATTCTGGTGATTGGCGCGATCATCATGTCGGCTCTTTCGCTTTACGGACACAGGGGGAATGTCATCCGGCTCTTTCGCGGCGAGGAGAATAAACTGGATTTTAAGAGTATAGCAGAAAAGTCTAGATCTCTCAGAAAGAAGAAGGAATAATACAATTACTGCACTTCTGCAAAGAAGCACCCTTCCTAAAAAAGTATCCTTCTGTAAAAGACCAAAGGCGTCCTGATTAAGCGGGACGCCTTTTTTATGGTATGATCATTTTTACTTCATATGCAAATCATCTGATAGAAATCATCTGGTTTTGGAATACCC
>CADBQK010000426.1 GCA_902796775.1 uncultured Lachnospiraceae bacterium | reverse complement strand
GCCTGTTCCTCCAGTAATGACGAGTGTTTTATCTTTAAAAGCTTCTGTTATTTGCATTATATTGTGTCCTCTCTTTCCAAGCTCCATTGAGCTGTTTTAATTGCTCCTAATTGGGGGAGCTTGGGGTGTTAATCAAGCTTATAGTGGTATTGACCCGCATCAATCATAGTCTGAACCTTGAAGTCTGGGTCCTTTAAAGCACTCGTGATTAACGATTTCTTATATGGCACATGAAGCGTAGCTACTTTGTCCATGTTATCTCTAAACTTCGGCAACTTATCCCATAGGTCTTTTACCTGTTTTCTCATTCCCGTAGAACACCAGATGTCGGATTTTTCTGAAAAGTCTGGATAGATAACTATCACAGGTAGTCCTTTTGTGTTGATGCCATAATCAATTTCTTCACGTAAAGCGTTACTGTTCTTTGTATTGCTACTAAGGAAAAGAATGATGTTTTTGGACATATCGAGTCTTTCATGCAGACGATTCTTCAAAGTTTCCCATTCACTATCATCACGAACATTATATGTTTTAGCGTGAGCATCAATAAAAGGAAAAGAACTGTCCGCAGCCTTCCACGCTTTAAGCTGATTATAGTAGAGGAAGTCAGGAGTAGCATTTGCTCCTAGATTTGACTCATCAAAAGGTTCTTTCACATAAAATGCCGTATAATTAGCTGTTCTGTTGGCCATTGTCTTACCTCCCCTGGAAAGCTTTGAACATGTCTTTATATTCGTATAATGGAATGTCCTTTGTATCCCCGTAAATAAGGACTTTGACCTTGGAATTCAATGTCACACCACTACTGTTAAGGGTACAAAGCATACAACGAAGAAGCTCTTCATTATCTTTGGGCCCGTCTTCCAGTCTTGATATTCCTGAGCCCAATAGGGGCAATACCACCTCATTGCTTGCATACAGTCCATCGATTTCCTTCCACATACGCATCAGCATATTCTCGAATTTAGCCATCGTTGTGTACGACTTATATTTATCATTTTCCTTACGTATTTCAGTCATGGCAAGCATCAAATAAGTATGATTATCCTTTGAACTGTCATAACGAATTACCGTCCCAAGTGGAAAATCATACAGACCTTCATCATTCTTTTTATAACCAAGCTGTTTTGCCTTTTCCTCAACAAGCTTCTCTATTTCGTCTTTATTTCCATGTTCAAGAACAAGTTTCCCATGCAGAGATTTTTTTGAGATAAAGATATCATCAACTCTTGTATCAAAATGAGTATCACAGCCAATAACGCGAAAGCCTTCAGAAGAAAAAATATCACCACAGCTGATAGACACTTGCGTTTGTCGAATAGTCATCGAAACAGAATCTTTGAAAATTTGCCCTATTACTATATAAACTATAATCCCAAATATACCAAAGGCAATTACAATAATCAGCAGACTGACCCAAATATTCTTGGTTAAATCGTGTAAAGAAATTCCAGTCACAGACATAACCGTAGAGATAAAACCAACAATAGCTGCGGCAAAGGCCACACTTGTCTTTACACGCTTTTTAAGACCGCTAAACCATTTCCAAATTCGCTGAACCATATCTTACCCTCGCATCGCCTGTGCAATGGCAGTATCATCCCAGTAATACTTTCCATCATACCCACGATAAATCATCTTCTGATGAGTTCCTTTCCACCGAACTGCCTCTGGACACAAAGATCGATCAACGCTGGTGCTGTTGTATAGCACAACTATCTGAAGGCCAGCTTCTACAGCTTTATCACACTCAAATTTGATAAAGGATCTGTAATCAATAGCATATCCTTTTGCGCAGTACTTTCCCCAGCTATTGTAGCTATCGCAAAGTTGACAACCGCCCTTAGATACCGTATCTGTGTGAGAACCAACAATAAGGACGAACTTATATGAATTGTCCATACGATACTTTAGTGATTTCTTGATGGAGCATGCTAAACTGGAATCGTTCGATTGTTGAAGCTCATGGGCATCCAAGAAATTAATGATTCCTTGCTTCTTCATCCAGTGTAGATGTTTAACTGCATTCTCATCATGATCAAAATCTGCAGCAATATAAGTACGGTTTCTCATGTTCTCTTTATCCTTCGCCTTTTTCTGAAGCTCGCGGCTCACTAAACCAAAGCTACTTGATTCGTGGTGTACTTTTGTCCTGAGTAATCAGCACTCCCGGAGTTCAACATAAGCACTCTCCCTCCGTCAATCTTTGTATGCTTAACCACAGTTTTTATCTTTTGAAATATATCCTGTGGTGACTTTGGTTCATACCGCACACACAGCCCCGTCTTTATAATGAGAACTTTGCAAAAAAGTTACACTAAAAGCCCTCAGGGCCTCAAAAATGTCATGATTTCCTCAAGACTCTTGCCGCTCTTCAGGTAAGCATCCATGATGACATCCGCTTCGCGGCGGCGCTTCTGCTCCTGAAG
>CADBQK010000425.1 GCA_902796775.1 uncultured Lachnospiraceae bacterium | reverse complement strand
AGATAATGAATTTGGGGTGAAAAAGAAAGAATATGGTACTATGATAGTATATTTCACACAGAGCTTATATCAGAATATAAAAAACGGGGGCAAAAACCATGACGCTTTTACAACTGTCTTACTATATGGAAGTATGCCGCGCAAAAAACTTTACCCACGCAGCGGAATCGCTCCATGTTACTCAGCCTACGGTGACAAATGCCGTTAGGGATCTGGAGGCAGAATTTGGTGTAAAGCTGATTCAGCGTACAAACAAGAGCTTTGCCGTCACCTCAGAGGGGCAGGAATTGTACGACATGGCTCTTCATCTCCTGAGTTATGCAGAACAGATCAAACTGATAATGGCGGACAAAGCGGCATCCCAGAATCGTTTGTATTTCGGAAGTCCCCTTATGACCAGTGCGGCCGGCTTTCCGGAGTTATTTCGTCTGCTGCATCAAAGCTGTCCGGAGATGGAAATAGAGACACAGCAGGGACTGACAGCTGATTTGCTGAAAAAGCTGGATAACGGTGAATTGCAGCTTTTGCTTGTCCCATATAAACCTTCTGACGCAAAGTATCGTTATCTGGAATGGCGGCATTCTCGTTTCCTTTTCTGCGTATCGAAATCCCATCCTCTCGCGGAAAAGAAAAGAGTTTCTTTTTCTGATATATGTCATGAACCCTTGATTTCGTATTTTGGCGATGTATACCTGACAACGTTCAATTTGGCGCAGAAATATCTGGAGCAGGGTGCGGAGCCACGTATCGTATATAGATGCAATCAGATCGGTGTGATGATCGACCTGATTCGAAACCGTGAAGGGTGCGGTTTTCTGATTGAGGGGTCGCTGGGCAGCGGTTCAGGCATTGTTGGTATTCCGATGGAGGAAGAACTGCCGGTTACCTTTTACCTGGTTTGGAGCCGTGACAGCGAACGGTATAATGTCGTAAAAACAGCTCTTAAATATCTGAAAAAAACTGCGGTCAGTCGAGAACAATAAAAAAAATTTATCGTTCCATTTATTTTGCAATTTTACTGCTCCTGGACAGTTCGATATGATTACATCATCAAAAGAAAACGGTCAGAGCGCTGGGCCAGATGTGAACTCAACGAAAGGAGCTGACTTCATGACACCGCAAATTGCAACTGTTCTCATTATCATTGTTCTCATGTCCATCTCTTTCTTTACGGAGATACTGCCCCTTGGCTTTACAGCTCTGATGGTACCCGTGCTTCTGCAAGGAACCGGTATCCTTAATGCATCGCAGGCCTGGTCCGGTTTTGGCAACGCTACCGTCATCACCTGGATCGGCATGTTCATTATCGGTAATGTTTTTGCAAGGACAAGCTTCACTTATCGAATCAAATCCTTCGTGAAAAATCACGCCGGTGGAAGCCAGGTCAGAGTTATCGTGATGATCCTCATGGCATGTACCGTAATGGGATTAATGACCAGCGCAGCTGCAACACTCGCTGCTTTAACTCCGATCATCAATGAGATCTGCGACGACAACGGCATAGATCGAAAGCGTGTCTTTAAATCAGTCGCAGATGTTTCTACCTGGGCCTGTGTTCAGATGCTTCCGATCGGAAGTTCTTTAAGCTACTTCATTCTGTTTAATGAGTATCTGGAAACTGCAGGAACAGATCTTCGCTATGGGCTGCTGGATATGACATGGATCAAGCTCCCGATGTGGATCGTACTTGTTGTTTACTACATTATCGCAAGCCGTAAGATGAGTGCGGTAAGCAGCGGCGTAACTACATCATCTACAGCAGCCAATGTTCCTGAAAAGAAAACATCTTATACGCCGAAGCAGGAGAAAATGGCGGTATTTATCTTTGTTGCCAACACAATTCTCATGGTCATTGCAAGCTTCACCAAAATTGTGCCCGTTTACCTTGTCAGCACAACATTCGCTTCTCTGGCTGTAGGACTTCGCCTGGTGACTGAGAAAGAAGCACTTTCCTCCGTCAGCTGGAATGTCATTTTCCTTGTAGCAGGTTCCCTTCCTCTGTCCACCGCCATTAACATCTCTGGCACCGGAGAATGGGTTTCTAATATCATTCAGACTTCGTTCCCGGGTCTTACTAATCCAGTCGTTCTGGCAACTGCGTTCTGTGTGATCAGCATGATCTGTACACAGTTTATGAACAACACTGCTGTATGGGCTGTTTTCGCACCCATTGCTGCAGTCATGGCAATCAATCTGAATATGGATCCGCGTCTTGTTGTAGCGGGTGTTGCCTGCGGAGCACTGATCTGCTTTGCAACCCCGATGGCAGCTGTCGCCGGCGCATATTCCTATGGTATCTGCAATTTTAACATGAAAGAGTTTGTTAAACTTGGCTGGTTCCCTTGTGTACTGATGACAATTGCTTTCGTAATCTGGGCACCTATCGTGCTGAACCTTATTTACTGATTTTCTGCAGAAAGGGGTAATGAACAGTGCAGGTCAATAAAGAAGCCCAGGAACTTCTGGCTAAGGTGATGACGCGCCTCCATAATTTCATCGCCAACCCGTGGGAGACGGAAATGGAACCGTATCAGGTAGTTCCAAATGTTTATTACGTAGGCAACAAATATGTTGGAAGCTATCTTTTAAACACAGATAAAGGGCTTATCCTTATAGATGCCGCTCTCCAGGAAACAGATTATTTATTGTTTGAATCTATCCGTAAGCTAGGGTTTTCCCCAAAGGACATTAAAAAGCTTCTTATCACGCATGGACATATCGATCACTGCGGCGCAGCCCGCGCAGTACAGGAATACAGCGGCTGCGAAATCTGGTTTCCAGCGGGTGATGCTTTTTTCCTTACCGATCGGCGCGATCTTCTACTGGGTGAAGTCGCTGAGTTTAAGGTGACAGACTATTATAATTACAGCAGGGATATGGATTTTGGTAATATTAAGCTTCGTCCCGTTCATACACCGGGGCACACTCCCGGGTGTACATCTTTTCTAATCACGGCGGACTGTGGGGCAGAGCAACTTGTACTTGGAATGCACGGAGGAATGGGGTTAAACGGTTTATCACTTGCAGAACTGGAAGCCAACGGACTGCCCGCGCACCTGCAGCAGGACTATCTTGCCTCGCTGGAGGAAATTGCAAAGGCCCCGGTAGACATCATCATTCCGTCGCATATCAGCCACTATCCTGGAGACTATATGGCGCTTGTAAAAGAGAATGACGGCACGGGAAAATCACTCCGCATCTCCGGCGACTGGCAACGTATGATGCAGGATAGGATTTCTCAGATTAAAGATCTGATTGAGAGGGATCAAGGACTATTAGAATAATTATAGGATAATAGCAGCGTTAGAGGTTATTTTTGCCTCTAACGCTTTTATTTTTGCTCAAAATCAGAAGGAGGTGGATATCACATGAAACTTGTCATCACCGAGAAGCCTTCCGTTGCCCAGTCCTTGTCCCGCGTCATCGGCGCCACGAAGCGCCAGGACGGGTACCTCGAAGGCAACGGTTACCTGGTCAGCTGGTGTGTCGGCCATCTGGTGGAGCTCTCCGCCCCGGAGCGCTATGATGAACGCTTTGCCAAATGGCGGCTGGAGGACCTGCCGATCCTGCCGGAGCGATTCTTGTACGAGGTGTTCGCCGGGACCAGGAAGCAGTACCAGATCCTGAAGGGCCTGATGGAACGGCTGGATGTCACGAGTCTCGTCTGCGCCACTGATGCCGGCCGCGAGGGGGAGTTAATCTTCCGCCTGGTCTACAACCAGTGCCGATGTAAGAAACCCTT
>CADBQK010000424.1 GCA_902796775.1 uncultured Lachnospiraceae bacterium | reverse complement strand
CCATCCTGAAAACAGCAGTCAAGTGCACAGTAATCAGAAGGCTTTTCTCCCTCCCGCATCAGGATTTCTCCGGTCAGCACTTTTATCATATAAGCATCTTTGGATACGGATTCCAGATAGTCTATAAAGACAGGTTTCCCTTCCCCTTTCTTATGCGGATACTGTGAACTGTACAGAAAAGCAGGTGCCTGTGCCATCCGGCCGGCTTTGTAATAACAGGGAAAGCTCCCCTGCCAGCCTAAAAGCCCCATCTGTGCATCCAGATGTCTGCGGATCCGGGAATGGTACTTCCGGTAGGATAACGGCAGAGGATGTCTTTCATAACCATCTGCGCACTGAGACAGCTGATCCATCAGAAAACTGTACAGCTTCGTACAGCGTTTCCCGGCTGCATAACGCAGCCAAAAATCACAAAAAGCAATCCTGTCGCGGACTGCCTCTTCCAGTGCATCAGCGAGGCTGTTGATCCCGAGCGGACGAAGCGCCTGACAAACTGCAAGCACATCCCTTTCCTCAAACAGAATCTCAAGAGCTTTTGTTTTACTGAAAGAAACCCCATCCTGTACACCATTTATTAAAGTATCCTTGTCCAGATAAAAACGGATCAACTGTCCGAAGACATTGGCAAAGGGAATAAAAGCAATCTCACTTTCATTCATACCCGGAATCCCAAGGTAGTGCATCTTCCCCTGGTATGCATCGATCATATTCCCGATTCTCTCCCAGGCCAGCTTCGGCACATCACAGCGGATCTCACCCGGCCAGGAAGCATAGTCAAACAGACGCAGCCTGCCCTGAATACTCGTACAAGTAAAGGAATTGAATCTTGAAGGGTACTTATCAGCAAAACGATTCACAAAACTGACTCGGTAAGCCGGCACCTCTTCCGCCACTTCAGCCCCGCCGGGATTGATGGCTCTGCGGACTGATGTAACCCGCTCGATCCGGATCCTGTCCATGATGACCTGGCCGGGATTTCTTCCATCCTCGATCAGTACATCATCAAAATCCAGATGAAGACTCATGGAATCCAGGCTTACAAGTTCCAGATGCAGACAGTGATCTTTCATCCTGTAGGAAATGGGAACACCTGCCATGCACAGAGGAAACATCTCCAGTGCCAGCTTTGTGGACGGCTCGCATTCCAGGCAGAAACTCTCGTACTGCTCTCTTTCCCTGCGCAGAATAGCTTTTCTGTCCAAATCGGCTTTCAGAAGAGTCTCTTCAATATGCCGCATAGAAGCTCCGCTCTGGATGTCTGCCAGCTCCTCGATAACTGCCGTTTGAGATTCCTTCAGCCCATGCTGTCTGGCAATTGACAGATAACTGCGGCCGATCCTTCCCAGCGTCTCAGATCCATCCTGCATATGGATGGTATATTCCCCATAAAGATCTGCAAGAATATCCAGACCTGCATCCACTCCCTGCATCTTGTTCCCTTCCGTTCTGCTTCTAAGCTTCCTCTTCGTGATAATATCGCCAGATCCTTGCAATAGGAAGCCCGACGACAGTATAGTAGTCTCCGTATATGGCTTTTACGAACACACCCGCCTGCCCCTGAATGCCGTATGCACCCGCTTTATCCATGCACTCACCGCCTGCAATATACCGCAGCAGCTGTGCATCACTGACCGGATACATCTCCACATCGGTTTTCTCGAAAAAGGATGTCTCCATCCTGTCTGCATCAGCATGTTCAATGATCGTGACACCAGTATATACCTGATGGATCCTGCCGCAGAGCATATGGAGCATTCGCAGAGCATCCTCCTCATCCGCAGGTTTCCCGAGGATCTGTCCGTCACAGGCGACCACAGTATCTGCCCCGATGATCGATGCTTTTCCATGGATCCTCTTCTCTACATCCAAAGCCTTCTGCTTGGATAATTCCATGACAGCTTTTCCCGGATCTGTGCTCGTGATTTCTTCCTCTCCGCTGCTGGTGAGAACCTCAAACACAAAGCCGGCCTGTTCCATCAGCTGACGTCTTCTTGGAGAAGCCGAGGCAAGTATGATTCGGTTTGCGATCCTGCTCATACCGGATTCCTCATAAAATATTCTCTTGCCTGCTGCTCATCTTTTACAACCTGCTGCCTGAGCTCTTCAAGGCTTGCAAAAGTCTCTTCCGGTCGCAGTCTTTTGTAAAGCTGCAACTCAATTTCCTTGTCATACAGGTCTCCGGAATAGTCAAGCAGGTAGGTCTCGATCGTCCGCGGATTCCCCGCTCCGACCGTTGGATTCGTGCCGATATTCGTCAGTGACAAACAGCTCATGCGATCATCCCGGATAAGGGTACGGGAAGCGTACACGCCATCCGGAGGCAGGAGTTTAAACCGGTCCACAGCCACATTTGCAGTAGGCATACCAATGGTCCTTCCGTTCTCTTTCCCATGTACGACAGGGCCGGAGATGGAGTAGGGCCTTCCCAGCAGTTCGGTAGTCATTTCCATATTTCCATCTGCAATCTCACCGCGAATCCGGGTTGAACTGATCTCTTCCCCCAGATAACATAGCTTTTCACAATGATCTACCTGATACCCGTATACTTCTTCTCTTTCTTTCAGAAAAGCAACATCACCGCTCCGCTTATATCCAAAATGAAAGTCGTTGCCAACCACAATAGCCTCGGCTCCGATACGATCCACCAGGATTTCCCGGACAAAGTCTTCCGGTGACATATGGGCCGTCTCCTTTGTAAAAGGAAACTCTACGAGAACATCCGCTCCCAGACTTTCAATGATCGCATGCCGTTCCGCCCGGGAATAGATGATCTGCTGGATCTTTCCGGATAGTAAGCTGGCAGGGTGAAAATCAAAAGTAAAAATAACTGCCGTTAATCCCTTCTTTTTATAGGCGGACAGTTTTTCAAACAAAAGCTGGTGTCCCCTGTGAAGGCCATCAAATTTTCCAAGTGCAACTGCACTGTGCTCCAGCTTTGTATTTTTCAAATCTGTATATGTAATCATGTTGTGATCATTCTTTCGTATAGAACATTATTTCATTCCGGTATTCCTCTTTTTCAGAATCATACCGGTAAAGAGCTGCAAACTCTCCCCGACTGGTATAAACACGCCATAAACCTTCCGGTTTCTGTTCATCCCCAGTCTTTAGTTTATCCTGAGGAGCCGGCAGATCCGGCGTGGCCTGAGAGTCCGTTATACCCTGCAGGTCAGACATCCCCGGCAGATCATCCGGCACACCCTGAAGCTCCCGGTGCTTCTTCCCTGCAGATTGCAGCGGGTCATTTATCTCACATAGCATATCTGCCGGAATCTTACAACCGTTGACCAGAAGCTTATCCCCTGCCGCACCGTCCGTACCAGCACAAGGGTAATCTCCCAGAACCTTATCAACAGATACGATATGCCCGGCAATCCTGCCTGACTTAGCCAGCTCCTGCACTTCATCCAGCCGCAGAGCCGTTTCTTTTCCAAATCTTCCTGAACGGGTCCTGACCAGATCCTCCATACAGGCACCGCAGCCAAGCTTCTTTCCGATATCGTGGCAAAGTGTCCGGATATAGGTGCCCCGGGAGCAGCGCACAGACATTTCCACATGGGGAAGATCCATAGAAAAGATCCTGATTTCCGGAATGGTCACCATTCTGGGCTCGCGCTCTACAACCTTACCTTTGCGGGCAAGCTCATATAGCTTTTTCCCATCCTTTTTGATCGCAGAATACATAGGAGGAATCTGTCCATAGCTCCCGACGAAGGAAAGAATGGCATCTCTCACTTCTTCATCTGTACAGCTGACAGGAGCTTCGGCCAGTACCTGTCCGCCTGTATCCTGAGTATCCGTTTCCTTCCCCAGCAGCATACGTACAAGGTATACCTTTTCCTTGTCCATCAGTATCTGGGAAAGACGGGTCCCTCTGCCCAGACAGACAGGAAGCACACCTTCTGCATCCGGGTCCAGTGTCCCGGTATGCCCGATCCTTTTCTGCCTCAGGATCCCCCGCAGCCTTGCAACGACATCGTGAGAGGTATAGCCCTTCTCTTTGTATATATTCAGGATACCGTGATACATCATCCGAGCTGCTCCATCAGCATTTCCCCGATCCGGGCGATCACATCCTCAGGATCCCCGCTGGCAGTCGCTCCGGACGCAAGTGTGTGACCGCCGCCGCCATAGCACTCAGCCATAGCGCGTACGTTCACTTTCCCTGCAGAACGCAGGCTGACCCGAAGCATTCCGTCATTGGTATAGTACAGAAACAGAGAAACCTCTGTCCCTTTTGTAAGCTTCATCTCGGAGACAATGCTCTCCAGATCCCCATGCACGGCACCGAATCGATCCATCTCTTCCTTTGTGAGTACGCAGGAAATCAGGGCTCCGCCGCAGGAAAGCCTGCTCTTTTGCAGACAGTATCCCAAAACCTGTGCCTGTGTATAGGTCCTCTCATAGAAAACCATATCAATGATCTGTGTATAAGGGATTCCCTTCTCCATCAGCATCCCCGCCATCTCCATCGTATGGCGGCTGGTACAGCTGTACTTAAATACCCCGCTGTCACAGATAATCCCGGTATACAGAGCGAGGGCTGCCTTTTCAGAGATCCGGCTGCTGTCCAGGACATCACATAAAACCTCACTGGCAGAGCTGGCGTCAGCCCTAATCAGGTTCTCATCCGCATAACCTGTATTGCTGATATGATGATCGATGCAGATACAGTACCCTGCCTGGCTGAAATACCGT
>CADBQK010000423.1 GCA_902796775.1 uncultured Lachnospiraceae bacterium | reverse complement strand
GCGTAAGAGTGGAATAATCTATACGAGGCATTATTTTCACTTCGTATGCCTGCGCACTTAGTGCGTCAGTAGATCGGAAAGGTCGAATAATGAGAGATACCGTTTGTGATATGGATCAGTGCACAGGCTGCAAGGCCTGTATGGATATATGCCCCAAAGATGCCCTGCGCTTCGAGGATGCAGTTCATGCGATGAACGTGTTCATTGATGAGCGCAGATGTATAAACTGCAATGCCTGTCATGACGCCTGTCAGGTCAATCATCCGGCAGATCTTGTGAAGCCGATCTACTGGAAGCAGGGCTGGGCTGCAGAAGAAGTCAGGCGTGGCAGTTCCTCCGGCGGGTTCGCGGCGCAGCTGATGAGATCCTTTATCGATGAGAATTCCTATGTGTGCTCCTGTATTTTTAGAGAGGGCAAATTCAGGTACTATGTTACGAATAACATTGATGAAGTGGAGAAATACAGAGGATCCAAATATGTCAAAAGTGATCCGCAGGGGATCTATAAAGAGGTAAGAGACTTATTAAAGCAGGGGAAGAGAGTATTATTCATCGGTCTGCCCTGTCATGTGGCTGCCATAAATAAATTCCTGAAAGACAGAGAAAGGGAAAACCTGTATACAGTAGATTTAATCTGTCATGGTTCCCCATCCCCGGATATTCTCAGCAGCTTTCTGACAGATCATAACCGTGATATCCAAACTCTGGCTGACGTCCGGTTTCGGATCAATAATACATATGGGGTGCTTCCGGATACAGAGAGCATTGCACCGGTCGGATCGCTGGACAGGTATTCGATCGGCTTTTTGAGCGGGCTGTTTTATACCGATAATTGCTATTCCTGCAAGTATGCCAGGCTGGAGAGATGCAGCGATATTACAATCGGTGATTCATGGGGGACGGATCTGACAGCGGAGGCGGGACGAGGTGTTTCCCTTGCCCTGTGTCAGAGCCAAAAAGGAAAAGACCTGCTCCTGCATGCCGGCCTGGAGTTGTTTGATGTAGATATTGACCAGGCGGTTGCGGCCAATCATCAATTAAGGCATCCATCAGAGAAAGCGCCGGCAAGAGAGCATTTCTTTGAGGTGTATGAAAGAACCGGAAGCGTGGACAAGGCAGTTTTCACAAGCCTTCCGAAAGAATGTATGAAGCAGGGATTAAAGGGCCTTCTGATCAGGCTGCATATACTACGCAGCGGGGAGTAACCGGATAAGCAATGGCCCGGGAGTGGGAGGAACCTATATGAGAGCATCGATTGTCTGTTGCTATAATAAGGATGATTTGTTTGAGAACTTTGTGAAATCCTTACAGAGACAGGACGAGGTAGTCTCTGTAATCGGGATCGACAACAGAGAGAACCGGTTCTCATCCTGTGCAGACGCCCTGAATGAGGGACTGTCAAAGGTTGACACAGAATATGTGATCTTTTCGCATCAGGATATTGTATTCACAGATCCCTCCAGTGTGAGAAGGTTTATTGATTATCTGGAGAAGGTCGGCAAGTATGACATTCTGGGTGTCGCCGGCGTGAAGAAGGATGTCCCCGGTGTGTATACGAATATAAGACAGGGAGAAGGAGCGGAGTACGCGGGCGGCAAAAGGGTACATGGACTGATGAAGTGCCAGACCCTGGACGAGTGTTTTTTCGGCGGGACGACAGCCGGCTTCCGGGAGCACCCTTTTGACCATACGATCTGCGACAACTGGCATTTATATGCCGTTGAGAGGTGCTTGTCCGCCCTCAGTAGGGGAAATGATGTCTATGTGTGCGATGTCAGCCTGAAGCACCTTTCGGGGGGAAAAATCAACCATATTTACAACCGGCAGCTGTATGCGCTGAGAAGAAAATACGCACGTGCTTTTGATTATGTGAGGACATGCTGCGGCTTCGGGTCGACAAGGCCGGTCCTGAATGAGCTGGGCTATCTCAAATTTGAATTTGCAGTCTGGAGAAGAGGAAATAAGTAAACGGTCATGAAGCAGAAATCCATTCTGAAAAACTCATTATATAATGCAATCTATAAGGGCTTCACGGTCTTGTTTCCGCTGGTGACAACCTCCTATATCTCGAGGGTCTTGCTGCCGGAGGGAGTCGGGAGAGTTGCCTATGCGAATACAATCGTCCTGTATTTTGTAACCATTGCCGCGCTGGGCATCCCGAACTACGGGATCAAGGCGATCGCCCAGAGTGCGGGAGAGGAGAGAGACCGGACCTTTATTGAACTGATCGTCATCAATTTCCTGTCGACTTCCTTATGTATCCTCGCCTACTATTTATTTGTTTCGAGGGCTGCCCATTTTTCAAATGAGAGACCCCTGTTTTATACGATGGGGATCCTCTTAATACTGAATTATTTTAACATAGACTGGTTTTATCAGGGCATCGAGGAATACGGGTATATCGCCACCAGAAGTATCGTGATCAAGATCCTGTCTTTTGCCGCTATGCTCCTGTTTGTCAAAAGTCAGGGCGATTACCTGAAATACGCCCTGATCCTGTGCGCGGCAACCGCAGGAAACTATATTCTGAATGCGGTCCATGCAGGGAGGTATGTTAAGCTCAGAAAGTATCGGCTGGACCTGAGCAGGCATGTGAAGGCTGTCCTGATCCTGTTGGGATCCACGATCGCCACAGAGATCTATACCATGCTTGACACGGTGATGCTGGAGTATTTCTACGGGAAAAGCTATGTGGGCTATTACTCGAATTCCGTCAAGATCATCCGGCTGGTGTACACGGTCTCGATCTCGCTTGTGGCGACATTCTATCCCAGGATCAGCTACTATATCAAGAAAATGGACTATCGCAGGTGCGAGGACCTGCTGGCCAAGGGCTTTAAGACGGTGCTCCTCCTGGCCCTTCCTGCCGCTGTCGGACTGGCGCTGCTGGCGGATTCGATCGTGCGGTTCCTGTTCGGGGAACCCTTCATGCCTGCCACTGGGACAATCAGGATCCTGAGTGTGCTGGTGATCGTTTTTTCCACGGCCTATCTGCTGGGACATATCGTCCTGATGGCAGCAGGAAAGGAAAAAACGATTTTCTATGCGACTCTGTGCGGCGCCGGCTCCAATGCTGTCATCAATGCCCTCCTGATCCCGCCTTTGCGGCACTACGGTGCAGCCATCGCCTCAGTGGCGGCGGAACTGATCGTCACGTCCATTCTGGTCATCAACGGACGTAAGATATGTCCTATCAGGATCAATCGCCATTACTGGGGGAGTCTTATCATTTCCCTGCTCGGGATGACGGCGGCTGTTTTGCTGGTCAGGGCCTTTGTCCCGCTCAGAGGTGCCATTCTGTTGGCCGCCGCAATCGCCGCCGCTGTCGCGGTGTATGGCCTGCTGCTGATGGTGACAAGGAACGAGATTGTAGAATTCTTCATAGGACAATTCCGCGGGAGACTGTGAGCGGGGCAGAACTAATCTGCTTTGAAAACCACTAGGGACGGTTCTCCCGGTACATTTTCAAACCATTTCGTGGTTTTGTGCCGGAAGATCCGTCCCTGGTGGTTTTTCTGTGCCTTTTTGGAAAGTCAGAATCTCTTCAACGTGCTGGCAGGGGGCGGGACCAGGAGGATCGTATCGGAGAGAAATGACCCCTCCTGCAAGGACAGCCGCTATCGCAGGAGGAGCCGGTTCAGTTGCGGCCGGGCCGACTTCGTCGTCTTCCAGTCCCGGAAGGTACAGGCCATGTATCCGGCCGCCGTCCAGGCCAGGAGCTGTATCATCCACAATCCGGTCGAGGTGGCCTGCAGGGCCGCGGAGGAGCCGGCGAAAAAGATCGTGACGGCCGGGCGCCTGGTCGACCAGAAAAACCACCGCCTTCTGATCCGGGCCTTTGCGGTTTTCCGGGAGAAGCACCCGGACTATCATCTGTATATCTATGGAGAAGGGGAGCTGGAGGAAGACCTGTCTGCGCTGGTGGAGGAGCTCGGCCTGGCTGACCAGGTGCACCTTGCGGGCTTTCAGGACGATGTCTATGAGGAGATGCGGGACGCCGAGCAGTTTGTCCTGTCATCGGATTTCGAGGGCCTCTCCAATGCTCTGATGGAGGCGATGCAGATGGGCCTGGCTTGTATCTCGACAGACTGCACGGGCAGCGATGAACTGATTCAGGACGGGAAGGACGGCCTGATCGTTCCGGTCGGAGACGCCGATGCCATGGCCCGCGCCATGTGCCGGCTGGCGGATGATCCGGACCTTCGCAGGC
>CADBQK010000422.1 GCA_902796775.1 uncultured Lachnospiraceae bacterium | reverse complement strand
TTCAGCTCCTGGAGCAGGCGCTTCCTTCCGCTTCTGGTTGCTGCCTTATCCTGAAATCTTGCTCGTCCCTTACTGTAGATCCAGGGCATCCTTTCATAGATCGCCTGTATGATCTCACGCCCTGTTTGTGCAGATTCACCCTCCAGCAGAACTTCATAGCTGTGAAAACTCTCATCGACAAAAGTCAGCTGAAGGCTTCCATCGGAGTGCGTGGGTCCATCTTCTTCAAAGCAGGCCGCCAGCTTGTCCGTATGAATCAGGCTGCAGCCGCTGAAAGTCAGCGGAGACAGAGTCAGGATAAAATGCTCCGTGATCAGGATATTCCTGCCGGCTGCCATCCTGCCCCCCTCCAGATCCTGTTTGAGGATCTCACGCTCTGCTTTCCTTTTTTTCCCGAAGACCATCTTTTCAAAGGCGAATGCCAGGCAGATGCAGATCAGGCCTGCCAGGAGCATCACAATTGATACGCCCAGCCCCGCCCTATAGGCATTTGCCATAGAATCGCTGTATTTCAACATCATATCCCGTGTAATCGCGGCTATGATACTGGCGCTTACGATGACCAGTGTAAAACCAATCAGAAGATCACGCAGGACACAGCGCAGCTTCAGATAATAATAAGACTGCAAGCAGATCCCCTCTCTTTCAAAAGAAGCCGCAACCCATTGCATAAGCAAATGGAACTGCGGCTTCTGAATCTCTTTACGTGTTTCAGGTATGAATAGGGATGAACCCCTTATGCCTTACTCTTCCTCAGCTGCCTCTGCTTCCTCAGCAGCTTCTTCTTCAACAGCTTCCTCTACAGGAGCTTCTTCCTCGACTGCCTCTTCCTCAGCGTCGGTGTACTCGACATCCTCATCCTCGTACTCTTCAGCATCCTGATCGATTTCATCATCAAAATCCAGAGCCTTCATGCTGAGGCTGATCTTCTGTGCATCACTGTTGAAATCCACAACCTTAGCTGTGATCTCTTCGCCGATGGAAAGAACGTCCGAAGGCTTCTCCACGCGGTCACGGGAAATCTGGGAAACATGGAGCAGGGCATCAACACCGGGCTCGAGCTCTACAAATGCACCGAAATCGGTCATCCTGGCTACACGGCCGGTCACGATATTGCCGGCTGCATACTTCTCACCAGCTGTGATCCACGGATTGGTCTCAGGGAACTTAAGGGAGAGAGCAATCTTCTCACCCTGGATATCTTTAATGAGAACCTTCAGCTCATCGCCAACTTTGACGACCTTCTTCGGATTCTCAACTCTGCCCCAGGACATCTCGGAGATGTGCAGGAGGCCATCGGAACCGCCCAGATCGATGAATGCGCCGAAATCGGTAACATTCTTGACACGGCCTTCTACAGTCATGCCCGGGGTGATCCTTGCGAACAGCTCAGCCTTCTTCTGCTCCTTCTCAGCAACTACAAGCTGCTTCCTGTCGCCGATGATCCTTCTCTTGCGGGGATTGAACTCGGTGATAACGAAGGAGATCTCCTGATCCTTGTACTTGTTGAGGTTCCTCTCATATGTATCGGAAACAAGGCTGGCAGGGATGAAAACTCTTGCCTCCTCGACCACTACACTCAGGCCGCCGGACTGTACGCCAACAACCTTGGCCGTAAGGACTTCCTTGTTCTCATATGCTTCCTCAATCCTCTTGTTGCCTCTCTCTGCAACAAGTCTCTTGTAGGTGAGCAGCACCTGTCCTTCACCGTCATTGACTTTCAGCACCTTTGCCTGCATGGGATCGCCGGGCTGTACGACAGTGGTCAGATCAAGGTTGGACTGGTTGGAATACTCGCTTCGGGTGATGATGCCATCCGACTTGTAACCGATGTTGAGAATGATCTCATCCGGCTTTACATCAATGACGGTGCCTTCCACGACCTCGCCGTTCCTGATAGTTTTGATTGACGCGTCAAGCATCTGCTCAAATGTTTCGTTCTGTTCTGACATATGGGTGTGAACCTCCTCGATAATATTATTTGGGGTGGATGCCCCTGCTGTAATACCTACATTACCTATAGAGCCAAATGTCGTGGGATCTAAATCAACAAGTGTCTGTATATAGTATGTATGCTCACATTCATGCCGGCAGATATCATATAGCTTCTGCGTATTGGAACTGCTCCGGCCTCCGATGACGATCATCGTGTCCACCTGACGGGCAATTTCCCTCGCTTCTGCCTGCCGCTCTGCCGTTGCGTTGCAGATGGTATTCAGACTTGTTATATCATACCGCTTTTTTGAGATAATTTCAACAAGTAATTCAAATTTATTGCAATTAAATGTTGTCTGGCTGACTACACAGACAGGTCTGCCCTCTTCAGCTTCAAATGCCTGCGCCTGCTCCTCATTTTCAATGATTACAGGGGTGCTCCGGCACCATCCGCTGATAGCTTTTACCTCCGGATGATCCGGATTTCCAATGATAACGATCTGATATCCTTCACTGCTGTATTTGTCGACTATTTTGTGAATTTTCTTTACAAACGGACAAGTCGCATCAACTACCTCATACCCCATCTCTTTCAGAGCTTCGATCTCAAGACGCCCGGCTCCGTGTGAGCGGATGATCATAGTCCCTTTCCCGGCTTTGGCTGCTTCTTCCAAAGTGTTAATGGCGCATACGCCTTTGCGGCGAAGATCCTCTACAACATTCTCATTGTGGATGATCGGGCCGTAGGTATAGACGATCCCCTTCCCTGCCATGGAAGAGGCCATCTCCACTGCGCGTTTAACCCCATAACAGAAACCTGCAGTTTTGGCTAGAATCACTTTCTGCATCCTGGATTACCTGTCCTTCTCAGCGGAAAGCCTGTCCTGGACGATCTGTTCCAGGGCAGCTGTGACCTGGGGAATATCCATTTCGGAGGTGTCCACCAAAATCGCGTCCGGAGCCTGGCAGAGAGGAGCTTCTACCCTTGTCATATCACGATGATCCCGCTCGATGATCTCTTTTTCAATCTCTTCAAGAACACAGGCTTCACCTTTTTCTGTCTGCTCCAGATAACGGCGCAGAGCACGTACATGGGCATCTGCTGTCAGATAGATCTTTACATCAGCATTCGGAAGTACATTGGTACCGATGTCGCGGCCATCCATGATCACATCCTCAGCAGCAGCCAGGTCGCGCTGCAGTCCGAGAAGCTTCGCCCGTACAGCCGGCATGGCGGCGACTTTGCTTGTCTGCTGGCTAACCCGCTCGGTCCGGATCCGGGTATTTACATTCTCGCCCTGAAGAAGCACAGTCTGCTCTCCGTTCTCATAGCGGATCTTTACATCTGCATCCGGGCAGGCTGCAGCGACAGCTTCTTCGCTGTCTGTGTCCACGTCATTTTCCAGCATGTATAAAGTCAGGGCACGGTACATGGCTCCTGTGTCCACATAGATATAGCCAAGTTTCTTTGCCAGAAGTCTGGCAATAGTACTTTTGCCTGCTCCGGCAGGCCCATCGATCGCAATATTAACACCCATTGGATAACTCTCCTCCCTCACTCATTTCAAACAGGATCTTCTCAGCAGCAGCCTTCCCGGCTGCGTATCCCGTGGACCAGGCAATCTGCAGGTTAAAACCGCCTGTCAGGCCGTCCACATCCAGTACTTCACCAGCAAAATATAAGGACTCCGCCAGTTTGGACTCCATCGTATCCGGACGAACCTCTTTTACCTGGATCCCTCCGCTGGTAACGATGGCTTCATTGTAACCCCTCGTACCACTGATCTGCAGCGGAAGCGCTTTCAGCACACCGGCCAGTGCTGTACGCTGTGCTTTATTCATCATCCCTGCCTGCAGATGCGGGTCGATCCCTGCCTGTCTAAGGACCACCGGGATCAGGCGAAGCGGCAGGAGCTCTTTGCAGACAGTCTGCATCTGCCTTTTGGGGCTGACAGACAATTCTCTTATGATCCGTTCATCCAGCTGTGCAGCAGAAAGAGCCGGCTTCAGGTCAATAAATGCACTAAGCGTAGGATCTTTGTCACTTTTTTTGTTCTTCCCTTTCCCTGAGGACGTATGTGCAGCAGCCAGATAGCTGCTGGCGGAGAGTACAAGAGGACCTGTGATGCCAAAGTGTGTAAACATCATCTCACCAAAACCATCATACAGTTTCCTTTTCCCGGAATAGAGTGTAAAACCGACATTTTTCAGGGAAAGCCCCATCAGCTCTTTTACCCACTCATCCAGAACAGTAAGTGGTACAAGAGCCGGACGGCAGTCTGAAATATGATGCCCGGCCTCCGCTGCAAAGCGGTAGCCGTCACCTGTAGAGCCAGTCGAAGGATAGGCCAGTCCGCCGCAGGCAACAATAACCGCATCGCATTTCTGACGTCCCCGTCCATCCACGCTGATCCCCACAGCTCTGCCCTCTTCGATCAGGATATCATCCACTCTGGCCAGACAATGGACTTTAACATCGCGCTCTTTAAGGATCCCTGATAATGTCCTTATCACATCTGAAGACTTATCCGAAGCCGGGAAAACCCGTTCGCCACGCTCAACCTTCAGCCTCAGCCCATGACTTTCCATAAGATCCATCATATCCCGATTGTCAAATCCTGCATATGCAGAATACAGAAACCTGGGGTTATGGACGATATTCTCCAGAAACTGGTCCACACTTCCGCAGGCATTCGTCAGATTGCAGCGGCCTTTACCGGTGATAAATAGCTTTTTCCCCGGTTTTTCATTCTGCTCAAAAATGTGGACCTGGATCCCGGGACGGGCCGCCGCTATCGCCGCCATCATACCAGCCGCACCCGCACCAATGATATAGATTCTTTTCATGATACTTATCCGTTCACACTGAGGGGGGACGGTGACTCACTGACTCACCACCTGTCTCCCTTTTTCCCTCATTCATAACAAGAGAGGTGCAGGTATCTGCACCTCTCTGCTTTTTAGTCATGATCCGGTATGGCATACTCACAAACGCGTCATTTATGTGCTGCCATAACAGGGAATAGATTACATCTCAACGATCAGGGCCTGGCCCATGCCGCCGCCGATGCAAAGTGTTGCAAGACCCTTCTTGCAGCCCCTCTTCTGCATCTCATAGATGAGGGTAACAAGGATACGGGCACCGGAAGCACCGATCGGATGACCAAGAGCGATAGCGCCGCCATTTACGTTAACCTTGTTGATGTCGAAGTTAAGGTCATGAGCAACAGCCAGAGACTGAGCTGCGAATGCCTCGTTAGCCTCGATCAGATCGATATCATCGATGGTCAGGCCAGCCTTCTCCAGAGCCTTCCTGGAAGCAGGAACCGGGCCAACACCCATGATGGAGGGATCTACACCGCCGGTAGCGTAGGAAACGATCTTAGCCATCGGCTTAAGGCCGAGCTCTGCAGCCTTGTCAGCGCTCATAACTACGAATGCTGCTGCGGAATCATTGATACCGGAAGCATTAGCTGCTGTAACAGTACCGCCATCCTTCTTGAAAGCGGGCTTAAGCTTAGCAACCTTCTCCAGAGTGGAACCGAACTTAGGATGCTCATCGGTATCGAATACGATGTCGCCCTTCTTACCTTTGATTACTACAGGGACGATCTCATCTTTGAACCTGCCGCTGGTGATGGCCTTCTCAGCAAGATTCTGAGAACGAACGGCAAATTCATCCTGCATCTCTCTGGTGATACCCCACTGCTCAGCTACGTTCTCAGCAGTGATGCCCATGTGATACTGGTTGAATGCATCCCACAGACCGTCGTTAACCATGCAGTCTACCATGTTGCTGTTGAACATCCTGGCGCCCCAGCGACCTGCCGGAACAGCGTAAGGAGCAGCGCTCATGTTTTCCATACCGCCAGCTACAACGATATCAGCCTCGCCGGCCTTGATCTGGTTTGCTGCAAGCGCAACAGCTTTGAGTCCGGAGCCGCATACGATATTGATGGTCATAGCGGTGGTCTCAACAGGCAGGCCGGCCTTGATGGAAGCCTGACGAGCCGGATTCTGGCCGAGGGCAGCGGAAAGAACGTTACCAAAGATTACTTCGTTAACCTGCTCAGGAGCGATCCCGGCTCTGTTAACAGCTTCTTTGATAACAGTAGCACCAAGTTCTACAGCGGGAGTGCCCTTAAGGGTGCCGCCGAATGTGCCGATAGCTGTCCTGACTGCGCTTACAATTACAACATCTTTCATGAATTGCCTTCCTTTCATACCTTATAAACATGTAAAAAAACTACAGTTACTGTGTTGTTATCAATACAGAAAAGGTAAAACTAACCAAGTATTGACAACAAATTAACACCGACATTATAACATTTTATTTTATTCTTGTACAGTGTTTTTATGGTGCATTATTGTGTTTTTTTTAATTCCTGGATAAATTTTTTCAGGGAGCATCTTTTCGGACAGATTCCTCATCCGCCTCCCTTTGCAGCGAAGCCATTTCTTCATCTGACAGGGCCGGCAGCTGGGAGGGGCTGCTTACACCGAAAGCACGCAGGAATTCTTCTGTCGTAGCAAAAAGGATGGGTCTTCCGGGAGCGTCCAGCCGTCCGGCCTCCATGATCAGGCCGAATTCCAGCAGACGGTTGACCGGATAGGAACAGTTTACACCGCGGATCTTTTCGATCTCACTGCGTGTGATCGGCTGCCGGTAGGCTATGATGGCCAGCGTTTCCAGCATAACATCGGTCAGCACATATTTTTTCGGCTGGTGCGTCAGGGCGTTGATATATTTGTACATCTGCGGAGATGAGCACATCTGGAAGGACCCGTCCAGCTCGATCAGCCGGATCCCGCGGTCTTTGTTTTCGTACTCCTCCCTGAGGAAGCCTGCTGCTTCCAGCGTCTCCTCGCGTGAGATACCGATTGCAGCTGCCATCGCATCCACGCTCACCGGCGTTCCCATGGTAAAAAGGAGTGCTTCTATTGCAGAGCGTATCGTTTCATCCGACAGACTCTCCTCTTGTGCGGAAGCATCCGCATCTGTCATCTCCTGTTCGTTTTCAAAATCACTGTCATCGAACCAGTTTTCCATCATGTATCTTACCTTGTCTGATTATTAGATATCGAAAAGCGTATCTGCTTCTGCCGTTTTTATTAGAAAAATGAATAAATAAAGCTGACAATCATGTTTCTGCTGCTTCTATCAGGATGTCATCAAACAGCTTATCCTGCCTGGTACTGACCGCCCCTTCCCTGATCATTTCCAGAATGACCAGGAAAGTAACGATGATTTCATCACGGGAAGCTGCATTTTCCAGCATCTTTCGGAAGCTGATACCTTTTCTGGTCTTGCGGATATAGGAACGGATCTGGCCGGACTTCTTTTTGTAATCAACCGGTTCCTCCTCGATCCTGCCAAAGCTGCTTCTCGTTACATCCACCCGGTCAAAGCTCTTTTTTATAACATCTTCAAATATGCGTTTCAGATCTGACAGGCCCATGTCTCCGACCAGTGCATCCAGGTCGACCGGTTCCGGCTCATACTCCAGATCCTCAGGCAGGGTTTCTTCTTTAAAACAGTAAAGAGCTGCATCCTTCCTGCGTTCTTTCAGTTGAGCACCCAGCTGTTTGAACATCTTGTATTCAAGCAGCATGCGGGCCAGGATCATTTTCGGATCCTCCTCCTCTTCCCCATCTTCCAGAATGACCGGCTGCGGCAGAAGCATTCTGGATTTCAGATACAGAAGCTGTGAGGCCATCACGAGAAAACTGCTGGACGTCTCCATATCCGCCAGGGCCGGGTCGCCGATATATTCCATATACTGGTCGGT
>CADBQK010000421.1 GCA_902796775.1 uncultured Lachnospiraceae bacterium | reverse complement strand
CTCTCTGTTGATGAGCGTGAACAGCTCAACACAGCGCTTGCAGATAACTTTGAAAAAGTAGATGCAGCGACAATTACTGCTGAGAATATCTCATCCATCATCAGTGGCGAGATGCGTTCCAACGCGATCCGTGCCGTGGTGATTGCGATTATTCTGATGCTGGTATATATCTGGATCCGTTTCCGCGATCTCCGGTTCGCAACCGCAGCGGTTATTGCGCTGGCACACGACATCCTGATTGTATTTATGTTCTATGTCGTGTCACGTTCTTCCGTGGGCAGCACTTTCATCGCTGTCATGCTTACAATTCTCGGTTACTCGATCAATGCGACCATCGTTGTATTTGACCGTATCCGTGAAGCAATGTCATCAAGAGGCAGAACGCTGTCAGAGGGTGTCAATCAGGCAGTTACCGATACAATGACACGAAGCCTGTACACATCCCTGACCACGCTGATTACAATCTTCGTGCTTTACCTGATGGGTGTGCCGTCGGTCAAGGAATTCTCACTTCCGATTATCGTCGGTATCATTGCAGGTACCTATTCATCAATCCTGCTTGCATCTCCGGTCTGGTATATCTTTAAGACAAAGATCGGAAAGAACCGTGTCATTGAAAAACCGGTAAAAGCTGCAGCGGCAGGAACAGGATCAGCTGCGGCAGCGCAGTCAGCTGTCAATGCAGCCGGAACAGCCGGCAAGGCAGCTGCTTCCGCAGGTAATGCTGCAAATAAGGGCAGCGGAAAGAAACAGAAGAAGGATCGGAGCGAGCTGCAGAGCATCAAGCCGAAACGCGGCCGCAACCGGCGCGGTTAATCTGTGCCGGCCGGACAATGAGACTGATACCCGGGAGGTTTACCTTCCGGGTATTATTGAATAAAGGAGAGCTGTATGAGAGAAAACTGGGTGGTGGCCGCCAAGCGGGCGGACTTCTATGCCATTGCGCAGAAATTTCATATTGATCCTGTGATCGCCCGGCTGATCCGCAATCGTGACGTAACAGGAGATGCTGCGATTGAAAAATATCTGAACGGGACACTTGCGGATCTCTGCGATCCGGCATTGCTGAAGGACTTGCCCGAGGCAGTGATGTTTCTGATAAAAGCGATTGATGACGGAAGAAAGATCCGGATTATAGGAGACTATGATATTGATGGTGTGATGGCTTCTTACATTCTGCTGCAGGGACTGTCGCGGCTTGGCGCAGATGTGGATGTCCGTATTCCGGAGCGGATCAGGGATGGCTACGGACTGAATGCAAGGCTGGTCGAACAGGCGCATGCCGACGGAAAGCAGATACTCATTACCTGTGATAATGGAATTGCAGCGGCGGATGAACTGGAGCTGGCGTATGAACTGGGTATGCAGGCGGTTGTGACGGATCATCATGAAGTGCCGAAATCCATTGATGATGACGGGGCGGAGCATGTAATACTTCCGCGGGCGGAAGCGGTGATTGATCCCAAAAGGCCGGATTGTCCGTACCCGTTTAAGGGACTTTGCGGTGCGGCAGTTGCATGGAAGCTGATCACAGCACTTTACCGGCAGGCAGGAATTCCCATGGAGGAAGTCTGGGATTTTCTGGAGTATGCCGCATTTGCCACCATCGGGGATGTTATGGATCTCACCGATGAGAACCGGATCATCGTGCGGGAGGGACTTAAAAGACTCCGCGCGACAAAGAATCCCGGGATGGCGGAATTGATCCGGCAGAACAAGATCGAGCCGGATTCGCTGGATGTTTATCACGTCGGATTTATACTTGGGCCGTGTATGAACGCAAGCGGCCGTCTGGATACGGCCGGGCATGCGCTGGAATTACTGACAGCCGGAGAGGGGCCGGAAGCTGCCAGACTTGCAGGCGATCTGATCGCTCTGAACGCAAGCAGGAAATCCATGACAGTACAAAACGAAGAGGCTGCGATGCGGCTGATTGAGAAAACAGGACTGGATCAGGACCGTGTTATGGTCGTTTATCTTCCGGACTGTCATGAATCACTGGCCGGTATTGTGGCAGGAAGAATCCGGGAGCAGTACAACAGACCGGTGTTTGTTCTGACGCAGGCAGCGGACGGCGTCAAAGGTTCCGGCCGTTCCATCGATGCCTATGATATGTATGCGGGACTTTGCGGCTGCAGTGAGCTGCTCACAAAATTCGGGGGACACCGGCTTGCGGCGGGTTTGTCGCTGGACGAAGAACAGATCGATGCTTTCCGGCGGCAGATCAACCGGCAGTGTACACTCTCAGAAGAGGATCTGATTCCTAAGACGGTAATTGATGTACCGATGCCGGTATCTTATGCGACAGTACAGCTTGCTGACCAGATCTCGCTGCTGAAACCGTTTGGAAAAGGAAACAGCAAGCCTGTATTTGCAGACAGAAAGCTTATGGTTTCGCAGCCGCGTATTTTTGGAATCAACAGAAATGTCGTAAAGTGCTGCCTTGTAACGCAGGACGGATACAGCATCGATGCCGTTTATTTTGGCGACGGTGAGCAATTTGTGAATGAAACTGCCGGGGGCGCGCTCATAGATGTGATTTATTATCCGGGGATCGATACGTTCCGGGGAAGAAATTCACTGCAGCTGACTATAACAAATTATCGCAGGAGCCGCTCTGATTAAGCGTAATAGATTGAATCTCAACCTTGAAAATGATATACTTAACTTTATTTATTGATTATGTGCGCACAAGGAGGAACTCATGAAAAAACTGG
>CADBQK010000420.1 GCA_902796775.1 uncultured Lachnospiraceae bacterium | reverse complement strand
CATGGTTTCCTTTATCCAGTCCTGCTTCAATGACAGCGGCTCCGGTATAGTAGTCGAGGGCTATGGCGTGGCTCTGCAGGACAGAGGCGCGGACTTCTCCCTTGATCCGTCCCATTACAATTATCTGATGCCCGGCAAGCGCAGCTATCACACTATCATCCCCGGGTTTATTACCAGAGATGGGAAGGCGGTCGGACCATTTGGTGTGATGGGGAAATACATGCAGCCTCAGGGACAGGTGCAAGTCGCCTCAAATCTGATCGATTTTCATATGAATCCGCAGATGGCACTGGATGCACCGCGCTGGCAGTGGACCGGCGGCCTGCAGTTTGAAGTCGAGCCATCTTTCGATAAGGTTTTAACTGGCACCCTGCGCGGTTACGGCCATGAGATCAGTACAGCGGATCCTGTTGGCTTTGGCCGCGGCCAGGTTATCCTCCGTCAGGAAAACGGAGTCCTGATCGGGGCCTGTGAATCGCGTACTGACAGCGGGATCGCCTGTTACTAAGGGGGAACGGATCTGTTCGCTTATGCAGCAAGAATAAAAAGGATTGGCATTCTCCGGTCAGCTGAATATGTCTGTCAGGGAAATGTGCCAATCCTTTTTTGCTTACTTTTTACTTACCCTAATGGGATCTCCACAACTTCTGCCATCCGGGTCAGGCAAAGTTCGATCTGTTCTGAGATCTCATTTGTCATACGGGCGATGATCTCTTCGTTACGCTCGTTTTCCAGGTTTTCGTAGAAATTCTTTTTTGCCTTAGATGTCAGGAGGCTTGTGCGGGTCTGGAAAGCTTCAGCAGGGACAAGCTTCCTGGCAAGTTTGGGAATATTCATTGTATAGATAGCCTGCTCCATTTTCTCCCTGCCCAGAGAGAGGACCGTCAGAGAGATAATGACTCCGGCGAGGATCCCGGCCGGTCCGCTGTAGAGCAGCGCGATGCCGCTCCCGCCGCACAAAAAGCCTGCCAGCAGGGAAATGATGGATTCGATCAGGATCGCCATCTTATCTACAGCAAAGACATTTTTGGAATCCAGACGGATATCAATGTCTGAGGAGGACAGGTAGGAGTTAAGGTTCAGAGCGGCATAAGGGACATGGTGCCTGATACAGATGGGCATGGTATATGCTTCCAGCTCATCCGATACCTTGCGCAGCCAGGTCGTGACACACTTGGACATCAGACGTGATGCCTGCTGTGAATGGATCCAGACGGCAAGGTCATTTTCCATAACCCCGTCCACATCGCTGATCCGCTCGATCTCGCCATTACGCCACCGGGTAAAAATGGGAGAGGCCACCTGTTCGATGATCGGAGCTGTCAGTGTATCCACCAGAGATCGGTAAAGGTCTTTGATGTGGGCAGCAACGATATCCTCCACCTTATGGGAATCCGTCAGTTCTTTTAACTCTGCCCGGAAATCCGCCAGTTCGTCATCTACCTTTGCACTCCATGCAAGACCTCTGGCAACGGAAAACTCCGGCTCTGCACCGCTTATGATGACAGCCTCCGGGAAAACCTGGCTGCACCAGGAGCGGATGTCTGCAAGCCTGGATACACCTCCGGTCAGGAAAAGAAGCTGCGGGCTCTCACCGGTGATGTTTTCTTTGACATTTTCCAGACTCTGCAGGAATACTTCTTTAAAAGACTTACCGTGCAGTTTTTCTACCGGCTCCCGGGTCAGCTTTTGTGCCATGGCCTCATCCATGCGGAGCGTCAGACGGGCAGGACGGGAATGGCGGATCAGAACTGTTTCGCTGCAGGGATTGGTTTTCCAGTAATCCGGATCCGAGTAGTATTTTTCTTTCAGACGCCGGGCTGCAAATTCGCAGTAACTGCGCCAGGGATCGCTTTTTGCAAAGATATTTTCAATGACTGTCCTGTCTTTAGAAGTGCGTACTGATTCCGAGAGCAGGATCTCATCCATGATGCCGCCCCCTAGACGGACTTCTCCGGCTGTCTGCATCTCAACTTCTTTGCCGCCGCATATGTAGGCGAAATCCGTAGTCGAGGAGCCGATATCAATAACCAGGACAGGTTTTGAAAGGATATCGTAGCCGACCTGCAGATGTTTTGACTGGCAGGCTGAGATCAGTGCCGCCCGGGATTCGGAAATGATCCTTACAGGAGGATAGCCGATTTCCTGAAAAATACGGCGGTAGCTTTCTCTGGCATTTTTATTCCATCCGGCCGGGCAGCCGATATAAAAGCAGCAGTCTTCACCCTGTATCAGATCGCCATTTGTATACAGCTCTCCCAGTACACCGGAGGCAAAGCGCTTGACATCCGATTCTACAGCGGCATCGTCCAGAAAATGACTTTTAAAGCGCAGGCCTCTTTTGATTGCCTGTGCACTATAGCAAGCCTGCTCGCCGATCAGAAGCTTTCCATTGAGATGGACTGCGTAGGCTGTGATAAAACTCTTGCTGGAACAGATTTTGAGCATTTCAGGGACGTCCTGCCCGGTTTTACAGAGCCTTGCAACAGCACTCTCTGCATCTCCCAGGTCAAAACCAAAGAATCTTTCCATATTTGTTATCTCCAGGTCATATATTTGATTTGAATCGTGTCATCAATCATTCCCCTGTACAGCCAGCCCCTTGACAAGCAGCTTGCCTCCGCTTACAAGTGCAGGCTGCAGGGTGCCGGCTTTTTCTCCGGGAAGCAGGTCAAACAGATCCGCACTCTCGCTGCTGTAGTCTATGGTTTCGATACCGTTCTGGTGCAGGTAGTACGGAATCTCACCCAGTTTTTCAATGGCATATTCCCCGTCGCCGGAGTACTTTGCTTCCAGAAGTGACGTGAAGAGTCTGAGTTCCGAAGTCCCCGGCAGAGAAACGGCAGAGTCCGGTGATTGCTTGTCAGTGAGACTTCTCCTGGCCCATTCGTCTGCTGCAATGATTTCGGTCAGATTCTGGTCCATCAGCAGGGAAAGTGCGTGCAGACTGTTCCAGATCCGGGAAGGATCAGCAGGGATCTCCACATGTACGGGAAGTCCGGCAGAGCGGCTGGCGCCGGAAGCGCCATTTTTGCCTGAGGAGAGTCTTCCTGCGAGCAGACACAGACCTATGGAAGCCGCTGCCAGTATCAAAAGGACAGGCAGTCCGGCCATGGAGGCAATCTGGGGAGAAAGAGACGGAATCAGGGTAGAGAGCAGACCGCAAACCGCTCCGGCTGTCAATACAGGAATGAAAAAGGGACTGCGGGATCCATTCTGTGCGGATGAAGCCCCCATACCGGGATCCGATGAGTGCCAGATTTTCGGCTCCCCATACGCGTATACCAGCGGAAGACAGCTTTTAGCTGCCTGTATCATGGAAGCAGCCGTTCTCCGTGCATCCTCAAGATCACACTGTTCATTGTAGCGGATCAGCAGTTTATCCAGCTCATCCTCCAGCAGCTTTGGTACCTGCTCCGGTGTATCAGCATTTCCGACAGCAGTCAGGATTTT
>CADBQK010000419.1 GCA_902796775.1 uncultured Lachnospiraceae bacterium | reverse complement strand
TGGCTCTGGGCGGCGCTGAGAAGTTGCTGATAGACATCGCCAACAGGCTTGACGATGAACTTTTTGATATTACAGTCATCTCTATTTTTAAAGAGAGTGTGTATGAAAGTGCGCCCACTTATAATTTCAGGGCACATCTTAATCCCAATATTCATTTGCGGTATTTGGTGGATAACTCGAACCCTTTGAAATATCGTCTGTTTAATCATATTTATGCACATGGGAACAAAAACATTATTTATAAAATGTTGGTGAAAGATAAATTCGATATAGAAGTTGCTTTCTATGAAGGAATGCCGACAGAATTTGTGTCATACTCAACAAATGAAAAGTCTCAAAAGTATGCATGGCTGCACACAGATAATGATGCACTATACCGTGACAAATCAAACGAGTATATCCATCGTGCTGAAAGAATATACAGTAAGTATGATGGGGTAATTGGTGTATCCGATTATGTTGTTGGTTCTTTCAAACGATATTTCAAATCAGTTCCGTGTTTAACGGTTTATAACGGTATAGATATCGGGAAAATCACAAAGATGGCTCAAGAACCGTGTGAACGATCCAAGGCGGATTGCCTTACTTTAATCACTGTAGGAAGACTGGTTCCTGTAAAAGGTTATGATCGGCTTCTTAGAGCCATAGGCAGGTTAATAAATGAAGGATTTAAACTGTCTTTACTAATGGTGGGAGATGGGGAAGAAAGAAGTCATCTGGAAACAATGGTCAGAGAATTAAAACTGTCCGGCTCTGTGAGTTTTCTGGGATTTCAAGCCAACCCATATAGATACTTCAAGATATGTGACGCATTCATTTGCACTTCTTATAGAGAAGGAATGAGCTTGGCGTTTCTCGAAAGCATGTGTTGCGGAGTTCCAGTCCTTGCACCTCAACTTGGTGGTGTTCAAGAAATATTCGGCACTCATAAATGCGGCGTGATATGTGACAACAATGAAGAGAGCATCTATCACATGATAAAAGATGTACTGAATAATCCTTCTCAATTGTCTGTATATTCAATTGAAGCAGAAAAACAGAGCAGGCAATTTGATCTTTCCAATCAGGTTAAACGAATCCAGGATATATTTCTTCACGGAGAAATATCATGAATGAAAAGGCATTAGTCAGTATTATTGTTCCTGTTTATAATTCTGAAGATACATTGAGAAAATGTGCGTCCTCATTGATGTCTCAGACTTATAAAGATATCGAGATCATTTTGGTTGATGACGGATCAACGGATCAAAGCGGTACAATATGTGATCAGTTTGAACAGGACGATAAAAGAGTCAAGGTTTTCCATACAGAAAATCGTGGCGTTTCTGCTGCACGGAACAAAGGCGTTTCTGAAGCGACGGGCGAATACATCAGTTTTGTAGACAGTGATGACTATGTGGATGATCACTTAATTGAAGTTCTGCTGGATAATCTGTGTGAAACTGAATCGGATCTGGTCATTTCGCCATTGGAAGAGAAGCTGGATGAGCAGGATTTCAGAATGAATCTTGATCTGCGGGATATTGATAAACTGCTGTTTCTTTGCCGGCATTATTTGATTTTTGGACCGCACACAAAGCTGTACAAAAGTGATATTGCAAAGACAGTTCAATTTCCGGAAGGTTGTTCTTATGGAGAGGATCTTCTCTTTAACACTCAATATCTGAATAGAATCAGCACAATCAGTTATGTGAATAGAAAAATGTATCATTATTGCCGTGGAGAAAACACCCTGTCCACTAAAGTCAGGTGGGACATGTTTGAAAATGACATGATGCTCCATGGTGAATTGAAAAAGTGGTTTGAGAAAAAGCAATTATTTACTGAAGAGGTGCAGGAATATTTGAGTGATCGTACATTTGATACGGTGTTCAATTCAGTTTGCCTGGCATTTCGAAACGATTGTCCGTTTAACGATAAAGAAACCAGAGTCTATTATCAGAAGATACTGTCACATCCTCTGACTGAATGGTCCTTAAAAAAAGCGGATACTAATCGTTATTCAAACTGGCTGACATATTTAATCAAACACAGGCAACTGACTTTATTAAATCTGGTTGCGAAGATTAAGAGGAAGAAGAATGGCTGATTTTGTAAGAAAGATATATATGTCCCTCAGAAAGCATTTGCTTCATATTGATGATCGTTCGCAGATTGAAATTGCGGAAGATAATGGATTCAAGCATGGGCAGAGATGTGCTTTTATGGGGGAAGTGATTATAGATCCCGGGCATTGCTGGCTGATTGAACTCGGAGATGATGTAACGTTGGCACCGAGAGTTCATATTCTCGCTCATGATGCAAGCACAAAGAGAGAACTTGGCTACACCCGGAT
>CADBQK010000418.1 GCA_902796775.1 uncultured Lachnospiraceae bacterium | reverse complement strand
CTGGACAGCGCGGAGTTTGACGAACTTGTAACCGAAGAAGATGAATAGATAGAGGAGCTGTTATGAAGAACATTCTCAGATTTGCCGCGGCATTTGTTCTGACTGCCCTGCTCTCCGCAGGGCTCTCTGCGACTGCATTCGGCACCGATAACGCGAAAGAGTCCCTGAACCTGGTGGAAGGCACAATCGGCAACGGCGTCAGCCTGCGCGGTCAGTCCCTTACAGGCCAGCTTCCCGATGACACTAAGAAGGAAATCTACAAGCCGATGGTAACCCTGATGGACTGTGAGGTCCGGATGGTTTCCAGTAAAAACCCCGATCATGTCTGGGGAACGACGATTCCGAGCCTCGGCGTTCACTGGGACAAGGATACCATTGAAAACGCGATTGACGCCGCCATCATTCCCGGCGGACGTCTTCTGGACCGTTATAAATTTGCTGCCGACTGCAGAGCCAACCCGGTAGACCTGGATTACGGTATCCAGATTGACGAAGAAAAGATCCTGAACACTTTTACCGAAAAGCTTGCTTCCTGGGACTGTGAGGCGATCGAGGCTACTTATACCGCCCGCGTCGGTACCCCTACGGAATGGTCGCAGATGGGTTCTTCCCGCCAGGTCATCGTTACTCCAGGCCAGACCGGATATTCCTATGATTTCAAGAATTGCGTTCATGAGATGGTCGAAAACATCAAGGCTTTGAAGATCGAAGACACTGATGTGATTGAACTCTCTCCGGATGTAACGGAAGTCGTTCCCAACATGACGACCGAACGTGCGGAAGGCATGTCCGTCATCGGCTATTGCGCAACCGAGTATTCGATCCCGAGAACCCAGCAGCTGGTGAACCGCGAGCAGAACCTCAAGATGGGCATCATCCATATGGATGGTCGCACATTTAATGTCGGCGAGGAGATTTCGGCGCTGAACCTCTACGGCGACGTCAATGATCCGAACAACGGCTATGCCCGCGCCGGTACATATACGACTGCCGGACACGGTGACGAAATGGGCGGCGGTCTCTGCCAGGTCACAACCACCCTTTACAATGCTGTACTGGAAGCAGAACTGAATGTATCCTACCGGCATCAGCATTCCTACATGATCAGTTATGTAGAGCCTGGTCTTGATGCCATGGTCTATCCGCAGGGCGGTTCCGATTTCCGATTCATCAACGATTCGTCCGATGTCATCAAGTTGGAAGGCGCCATTGACCTCGTGAACCAGTGGATTCATATCTGGATTATCGGTCATGAAGATCACGCACCCGGTCACAAGGTCGAGTACATCTCGGTAGTCGAAGGCATCAATAAGGCCCCGGTCAACTGTGTCGATGATCCTTCTCTTCCTCTTGGCTGGCCAAAATGGGGTGAGCGCAAATTCTACGCGACTGCAGATGCGCAGCACGGTGTCAACGCACATGTCATCAAGCGGGTCTATGAGGACGGTGTTCTGGTTGAGGAAAGCAACCTGCATGGAACCGACATCTATAAACCGATGACCGGTGAAGTACACGTTGCGCCGGATGTCAGGGTGGATACGATTGTCATCAACAGTCTAAAGGACTATTATACAACCCTTGATACCACCTTCCTGGACGGTACCAGTATCGGCAGCAACCCGGTATTCTGGACCATCGAAGAACGTGATGCCTTCGATGCCCGGATGACCGCACTTTTAGCGGAAAAAGGTTATGAATGGCCGAAACGCGGCAACTGGGAATACAAAGAGGGCGAAGACGAAACCACCGCTGCTCCGGAGGACGAAACCCCTGCTGAAGGCGAAGGCGGTGAAACACCCGGTGGCGGCGAGGCGGAAAGTGAAGCTCCTGGTGGCGGCGAAGGGGAAGGTGAACCCTCTGGCGAAGGTGGAGAGGCTACTGAATAACGGCACAGCGCCTACAAAAAAGAACCGCGGCAATCCCCGATACCGCGGTTCTTTTTTACTACTCTCACATTGAAAAAATATCCTTTCCGGGAAATCTTGGTTGAACAATTGACATAATCAGCGTTCCGTTTTTTTCATTATTTCCAGTACCGTAGCTTTTCGGAAAGAGTAAGAGTAGGAGAAGGCCATGTCAGGTTTCTTTTCGGAATTTCATTCTTCAATCCCCCTGCAACAGAGTTCCTGACTCGCTGAATTCATATTTCACGCCTTCGATTATTAGTGTTCCCGTTGCAATTCGGCCATCCGCCTGACAGAAGAATGTTGCACCTTCCGCCGTGATCCATCCTGTCATAATTTGTCCGTCTTCCCCAGCATAAAAACGTCCGCAAAAGCCATGCGCTATTGTACCGTCTGAACTGACATAGTAGTGGCCTTCCGGTACAGAAACCCCGCCGCCGTATTTAAGAAGGCCGTTTTCGTCAATGATATACTGCTTTCCATTCCAGTCCTTTATTCCTTCTGCATTCCTTCTTCCGGTATAAAGTACAAAGAAACTGAGTCCTCTCTCTTCTCCTGCTTCATCCGTAACAAATATCTGTACCTGAAAAGCCCCATGATATGGGAGAGATAGATGTACGCCCATCGTAGGTTTTACTCCTGCATCCGGCCCGAAGATTGCGTTAGAAGTTCCTTTCAGCAAATCCCAATATACAATACGGGAACTAACCCCTCCATTTTCAACATTATAATATAAATCTACCCCAGTGTCATCGACACTTGTGATGGTCATGTTGTGTGCAAGTGGCGTCAGCACAGGCTCACGTCCTTCAACACTTGCGCTGGCGAATTCGGCAAGGTTCAGAGTATCTTCATACTGATTGCCATTGTCCGAACACATTGTGCAAATATAATACCATGCATCAGGGCCTTCATAAACTGAAAGAAGAGTTCCCTGTGCGTTAACTGTCCACCCAGGCTTGCCTGCAACAATCTTTGGGAAATAACGCGTCCCGTTTACGATCTGGTGCCCCATATAGATAGTCCGAGACGGCGTGTATTCTGTTGCAGGAATTGTATATTTTGTCGCTTGCAAGATTACACGCAGTGGATCATACGAAAACGCAGCTCTCAGGATCAGTGTCATGTCGTATGCACAGCTGTAATGTCCCTCCTGATCGAGTCCATGCGCATTAACAAAATGCGAATTGACAGCTCCAAGGGATTTTGCTTTCTGGTTCATCATTTCAGCAAATGCGGCGGTAGAGCCCGCAACATAATCTGCGAGGATATTGCCTGCTGCGTTTGTTGACTCAAGTATCAGCGCATACAGGAGATCTTCTACGGTAACCGTTTCTCCGGGCTTAAAGGAAGGGTACACACCGGAGCTCATAGTCTCCAGATTATAGGTCACCGAAGATTCCTGTATGGTAACCTTTTCCGACAGATTCACATGCTCCATTACGACAAGCGCGGACAGCACTTTAGTGATTGACGCGGGAGCATAGGCTTTCAGATCATTTCGACCAATGAGAACCTGACCATCGTTTCGCAATACACAATATGCTGCAGAATCCACGCCAAGAGTTGAGCTGTCAAACATCCGCTCTGGATAGTCATCTTCTGACAGTTCTTCTGTTGCAGTACCGGGTACCGGAGCGGGCAATGTCCCTGATGGTCCTGGTTGTGCATCGTCATATGATTCACTCTCAGATCCCGATTCCTGGGTTTGCCTCTCTGAACTGTCGCTCTCTGCTTCTTCTGTGTATATTACTTCCGAATCAGGCCTCTTTCCGTCCCATGGAATTTCTCTGCTCGTACAGGATGACAGTAACACTGCAAGAATCACAACCACGGAAAGAGCCTTTAGTCTCCATTGAATCATGGTAACTACTCCTTCAGACATCTGATTTCATTAAACTCCACGTTCAAATTACTGCATTTCTTTCTGCTTCAAAGAAGATATAAGAAGTCTCGCAAAGATGTTGATCAATTCTGCCAGAAACACAAATATGCAAACAATCGACAGCGAAGATTTCATGACACTTGTCTTTTTCACTATAATATGAGGTAAATATTACGATTTTATCCATTTTTCTTCGTCTCTGCTTTTTGGAGAATTATCTTTTTAACCAAACATGCAGCGAAGCCGATTATCATAAGATCTGCGAGGAGTGACAGCTGGGTACCGGACCCGGCATAAAACCACCACTGATATTTCGGGCCTTCATCCATAAAAGTACTGAACCATGCAACGGCAAAATTCAGGATTACAACTGACAGGAACAAGCCTGTCCCGATCATAAGTACCGGCAGTATATCCTTTTCAACAATTTTCTTACGTGCGTTTTGGATAACGAACACGACAAGAAGGAGCACTGCAGCGACTTTCCCACAGATGAAAATCGGGAGTCCTGCTTTCTGGTACAATGCCGTAATATGGTTATTGAAGCCAGAGAATTTGATAAATGAAATGGTTGACGGATCTTCTTCCATGATTTCATCCGAATAATAACATAAAGAATTCGTCAGGCTTTCTGCCTGGCGTATCTGGTAGAGGGTTCCCGAGCTTCCTGGTTGCTGATATGCAATAACCTGCGGTGATGAGAAGGAGACGTTGCTGATCAGGCAGTCTTTCGTCAGCGGGAGGATTTCTCCGATGTTGTCTTTTGTGATCGCTCGTGAACTGAAAGAAATAAAAAGTCCATTCTTCTTTGTCAAGAGCTCAGTTTTATATGCACTCTGAAGCTCACTGTTGACCTTATCCCAGAAATCACGGGTCTCGGATGCATACTCATAATGTCCGGCAAGGCTTGCTCCACGCCTTAACGCCCAAACATAAAAGTCTCCATGGACATCTTTATGTTCCCAGAACGCAGCATAGTCATCATAGCCCTGCATCATTTCATCTTTGATTGCAGAAAGCGTGGGTGAGGCATTCACGACGTTTTCATATTGACTTCTTGTAACCCAGACGATCTGCTCATCAACATCTTCATCTACTTCCGCTTTCGCACTCAGAAACTGTTTTGCGACACTGACAAAGGATGTATCTGTCCGGTCGTTAACAGTGTATACTCCATATACTTTCCAATTAAGAAGTGAAAGCATCTGATTTCCAAAAAACAAGATGATAAAAGGAATCACAAAGCATGAAACCATCCTGATTACAATATATTTCTCTGCCTTCTCAAAGACAAGAAACAGGATTGTCAGGGTTCCTGCACCAATAATAAAAGGCATCATCCAGATCCAATCTTCCCGAAGATTCATAAAAAACCAAAGTGCAAATCCGAGAAGTATGGAAACAGTATAAACCGTTCTCTCCTTTTTATCTCGCCTCGTGAAAAGATAAATACATCCGGCAACAAGAAACAGCGAAGCAGATGCCGAAAGTGAATTCCGGTACACACGCTGGAAGAGCGAAACTGCCGAGGTTACAGGAGAGAAAATCAATATAACAAACAGAATTCCCCGCCAGATACGGCTTTTGCAAAGCGGCTTTAAGGCGAAAATAACAAGAGCCGCGCTGATAATATTCATCAAAGTTACAAGCACCGTATAGGGGATTCTGGTCACACCGCAGACTGCAAGAAACAGGGTAAACGATATTCCCTTCGACAAGGTGCTCTCACTATACACACCTAACCATCGTTTCCGGAGAAATTCAATTGCCTGATTTAGGAACAAGCCATCGTCATGCTCTGCCGTAGCGAGAATATAAATAGGCATGCCATGTGCGAGCCAGATCCTGATGCCTGAGAGAATAAGCAAAACAAAAAAGAGAAGTAGATCTCGGCTGAAATCCTCTGAATTTACGTGCTTTTGGATTAAACGAGGTATATTGTTATTCTTCTTCATCAAAACCATCGGTTCGAGCTTCCTGACATTTAGTCAAAGCACATGAACCGTCTCGCTGAAATGCGAGCCTCCTTTCCATATTCACAATCAGCAATAGTTGGTTGTCGCGTTTATTTACTGGGAATAACTCCAGTCTTTACACTCAGAATCCTAAAGTTGCTCTGTAAGAAAATCGTCAAATCTCACACTCTTCTTCAGAACATAAATCCGCTGTAAAACGCCTCAAAATTCACCGAGACAAGCTTGAACATCTGCCAGTAGTGTATCCCGGCAAATATATAGATCCCAGAAGCCACTATGGCAGTTGGTATCTGCTTTTTCTTCGATTGTCCAATTAATTCAGCCGAAAACAAGGTAATCAGAGCTGAAAGTATCATTGCACTTACATGCCCAGTCCTGTAGCCACTTGGATACATCGATGGGGACAAGGTGATTACAAAAAGAGACGTATACGTAGCTTAAATAAGAAGTGCTGCTGCTTTGCCATACTGTGGAGAAGCAGTTCCCGCACCTAATAACATAAACAAAAGACTGAAGCACCAAATGCCCAGAAGAAGATAGCTGAGTTTTGTATAGTCTCCTCTCCCCCAGCCGATCATAAAGTCCGTTATTTGAGGAACCAAATTTGAAAGCCCTCAATACGTACCACAAATCCGGAAAGGTTATAGTATAGAAGTGCAGTAAAAAAGCCTACAACCAGAATACTAATGATATATGCTGTCTTGTTATTCCTGTCCACTGTTTGGTTCTCCTCTTTTCCATCTTCCAGAGCGACTACTATAGATAAACAGGTCTGCTTTGTTTATTTGCGATAAATGGTATAAGCACCGAAGCTGAAGACTCTTTCAAATCCGGCATTTGGATATTCTCCATCAAGATTTCTCCTTGACAGTATGTATTTACCTTCTATCCGCGCCAAATCATCAACATTTAGTTTGACGTCAAGAATATCCCGGTCCTCTCCGACCGAAAACGTCGTCTCCATATCCGTTAACTGCAGTCTGATATGAGCATATCGGTTGTAGACTTCCCTGTATTGTTCTTTCGCGTCCAGTTTCTCCCATCTTTGAAGCTCCGGATAGATATTTACGCTCGTAATCGTTGGCGCGCCATAAACAATCGGAAAGCTGGCAAGAAACAAATCCTGTGGTTCAGTCGTCTCGACAATCCATTTACTGTCAGGCTCCTTAGATACAATTTCAGCAATCTCATGTCCCAACTCAAGATCATACACATTCTGCAGGCCGCGCGCCAGCGGATTGACTGTCCCGCCAATAAAGAACATGATCACGCCGGCGAGAATGACCGCT
>CADBQK010000417.1 GCA_902796775.1 uncultured Lachnospiraceae bacterium | reverse complement strand
TGCAAAGATCGACCGGATGCACCGGCTTAATCTTCATAAACTCCAGCTGATGCCGTCCTTCAAGCTGTCGTAGCAGAGGTGGAGAGCAGATTTGTCAAGAAGCAGGATTTAAAGTATAATCAGAGTATTATCGGAGGATCTGAGAAGGTCCATACATAGATAAATGATTTTTCGAATCAGATATTTTCTGAAAGTGTTTGGAAAGTGGGAGGAAACAAAAAATGGTTAAAAAGATCGGTTTTATCGGGGCAGGTGTAATGGGTAAATCCATGATCCGCAATCTCAGGAAAAACGGATTTGATGTAACGGTTTATTCCCGGACGAAGGAAAAGACTGAGGATATTATTGCAGAGGGGGCTCCGTGGGCAGACAGCGCAGGTGAGTGTGCTAAGGGACAGGATGTGGTCATCACGATCGTCGGGTACCCGAAGGATGTAGAGGAAGTGTATTTTTCGGAGAATGGGATCCTTGCGAATGCTGCTCCCGGCGCAGTGCTGATCGATATGACGACTTCCAGCCCTCAGCTGGCAGAGAAGATCTATGCTGCAGCAAAAGAAAAGGGTCTGCATGCTCTGGATGCTCCTGTATCAGGCGGGGATTCCGGTGCAAAGGCAGGGACCCTGAGCATCATGGTCGGCGGTGACGAGGATGTGATGAAATCCGTCATGCCTGTCTTTGAGGCTATGGGCAAGACGATCATGTACGAAGGCGGTGCAGGCTGCGGACAGCATACCAAGATGGCAAACCAGATTGCTCTGAGCGGATGCCTTGCCAGTGTATGTGAGGCGATTACCTATGCCAGGAAAGCCGGACTCGATACGGACAGGATGTTCTCCAGTATCAGTACCGGGGCTGTCAGCAGCTGGCAGCTGAGCAACAATGGGCCGAAGATTCTGAAGGATGATTATGCCCCCGGCTTCTTTATTAAGCATTACATTAAAGATATGAAGATCGCCTGTGAGGAAGCTGACCGCAACGGGGCAAACCTCCCGATCCTCGGTCAGGTCCTGCAGATGTTTGAAAATCTGGATGAGCAGGGCATGGGCGAGCTGGGGACTCAGGCTCTGATCAAGTACTACGAGTAAGGAAGTGGTGCAGTTTGAGACAATTACTGGTTTCCCTGGTCTGGGAACTGGCCAGGATCCATAACAGGATCCTGACACTAAATGATGCATTTGAATACAACTTCACGGATAAGCAGCTGCATTTTCTGGTAATCGGAATCGTTGGGATTGCCGCAGTGCTTCTGATCCATCCATTGTTTACGCTGCTGGCTAAAACGGATCACATTCTGGTGATTACCTTTATCTACGTATTCACATTAATCATCGTACTCACCTTTGCAGTGGAGATCGGACAGGGACTATCCGGGACCGGATCCATGGACTTTGCGGATATGGTGTCCGGAGTCTACGGCTTCCTGCTGTTCTTCCTGATATTTGCAGCCGTTCGGGGTATCATCCGCGGGATCTTTCACCTGTTTGTTCCGAAAGACTGAATGAAAAAGGCTGGATGAAAGGGGTAATATGAAATCGTATGCAATTGGCGTGGATGTAGGAGGAACCACAGTCAAAATCGGCCTGTTTCAGGTAGATGGACAGCTGATTCAAAAATGGGAAATATCAACCGATAAACGGGAGGGCGGCAGCCGGGTGCTTTCAGATATTGCCGCATCGCTAAAGGAGAAAATGAGAGAGCATCAGATTTCTCCGGATGATGTCGAAGGCGTCGGGATCGGAGTACCGGGGGCCGTGCAGGATTTCTCCCTCGTGCATGGTGCTGTGAACATTGGCTGGGGTGAGGTACGCATATCCGATATACTGTCCGGTTTGCTGTATGAAATCCCGGTACGGGCCGCTAATGATGCAAACTGTGCCGCGCTTGGCGAGATGTGGATGGGCGGGGCCAGAGGGTACCAGACGTTGGTCATGGCAACGCTGGGCACCGGAGTAGGCGGCGGTATCGTCATCGACGGGAAGGTGCTCGAAGGCGCTTTTGGCGCTGCCGGAGAAATCGGACATATCTGTGTGGAACCGCTTGAAGAGAAAGCCTGCGGATGCGGCGGCCATGGACATCTGGAGCAGTACGCGTCTGCGACGGGCATTGTCCGGCTGGCAGCGGAGATTCTGGAGCAGAAGACAGCTCCGTCTTTGATGCGGGATATACAGGAGCCCCTCAGTGCAAAGGAAGTTTTCCACTGCGCGAAACGCGGAGATGATCTGGCGCTTCAGGTCGTAGACAGAGCCTCCCGCTACCTGGGCAGAGCACTGGCCGCCATTTCGTGTGTAGTCGACCCGCAGATTATCCTGATCGGCGGCGGTGTATCCAAAGCCGGCAGTATGCTGACGGATGCGGTAACAGCTTATTATCGTCAGTATGCATTCTTTGCTTCCAGGAGCGCTCCCATCCGACTCGCTGTACTCGGCAATGATGCCGGGATCTGCGGAGCTGCCAGACTGGTCCTGCCGGATTGAGAATGCATCGCAGCTGAATCGCTTGACGAAAGCAGCAGAAAATAAAAAGGACAGGGAACAGCACCGGATAGAAGAGTATCCGTATGCTGTTCCCTGTCCTTTTGCAGTTACATATGTATCAGCCCGAACGCATTCGCGATGGAACTGAGCAAAATGACAACGACAAGGACCGGGCTGATATACCGGATCATGATGTTAAAGATGCCTTTGCGGTGAAAACCGGCACCGCCGAGTGTGACTTCCTCTTCAACACGGGCGATCGTCATGCAGCGTACCACGTACAGACAGATTGCCAGTGCCGAGATAGGCATCATGACAGAATTGGTCAGAAAATCAAAGAAATCCAGGAATGGCATCCCGATCAGGGTAATGAAGGCGAGCGGGCCGTATCCCAGACAGGATAAAGTCCCGAGAACGAGCATGATCACAGCAATCGCGATGGTGCCCTGCACACGGCTCCAGCCCCATTCATCCGAGAAGGTGGATACAGCGCATTCTGTAAGAGCAATGGCACTGGTCAGAGCAGCGAAGAGGACCAGCACAAAAAACAGGATGCCGATAATCTTTCCGAAGCCCATACTCGCGAATATTTTCGGCATGGTGATAAACATCAGGGACGGTCCGGCTTTCAAAGCTTCCGGATCTCCGCCTGAGAATGCAAATACGGCAGGAATGATCATCAGACCGGCCAGTACGGCGATCAGCGTATCAAAAAACTCTACCTGGTGTGTAGATGCCTCGATACCGACATCTTTTTTCATGTACGAGCCGAAGGTGATCAGAATACCCATAGCGATAGACAGGGAGTAGAACATCTGTCCCATTGCAGAGACAACGGTCATCCAGGAAAAATTTTCCGGTTTGGGTACCAGGAAGTAGAGTACACCCGCCATCGCTCCCTCCCGGGTGATGGAGTAGACACAGATCAGGATCGCCAATACCACCAGAATCGGCATCATGATCTTGGATACACGCTCGATGCCGTTCTCCACGCCCATGAAAATGATAATGAGGATCATGGCAATAAAGACACAGAACCAGAGCTCTGCCTCGTATCCTCCGGTGATAAAATCCGTAAAAAAGGTATCAGTGGCAATGTCATTGACCGGCTTTGTGCAGTAGGCAAAGAGATATTTGCATACCCATCCTCCGATGACAGAGTAGTAAGGTACGATCAGGATCGGGATGATGGCATTGATCCATCCGCCGAAACGGGCGAACGGAGAGCTGCTGAATGCTCTGAACGCCCCGACCGGACTGGAACCGGTTGCTCTGCCGATCGAAGTCTCGGCAATGATCATGGTGTATCCAAAGGTAAGA
The DNA here is from genome assembly GCA_902796775.1 of uncultured Lachnospiraceae bacterium. Next base: position 1,617 of record CADBQK010000417.1, on the reverse strand, counting down.
GCCAGCAGAACATATATGAGCAGGAAGATACCTCCTCCATATTTGGCTGCAAGATAAGGGAAACGCCAGATGTTTCCCAGGCCGACAGAGGCACCGGCAGCTGCCAGAACAAATCCGAGTTTTCCGGAAAAAGAACCACGATTCTGATCGTTCAAAACAAATCCTCCCTCAAAAGCAGTTGGAAACTAGTAGTTTGATCATCAGGCCCTGCCTGGGAACCGCTTATTATTGAAAGTGATCAGTGATATCGGCCGTACATTGCGAAAACGGCAGATCTGCATCGGCTCTATAGAGAGGCTGGCTGTCCATATGCACGACTGAGCAGGGCCAGGATACGACAGCTTCTCTATCATAACTGATTTCATGAGATAAATCCAGTTTTTTTCATGAAAGGTATTTTCTTTTTTGCCAGACTGATGTAAAATAGACAATATTTTTTCCGACCGCGGAACTGCACCATCTGCTGTGGTATTCTCAGATGAATGACCCGGAGCGCAGAGTCCGGACCGGCCGGTCCGGGAAGTATTTCTGAAGAAATCCCGGAATGCTGCTGTTATAAACTGATTTGGTGCTGTTTTCACGATTTGCAGATACTGTTATGATGATGTGCGGATGCCGCAGAGGGTAAGAAGAGGAGGATCATACGATGGTATACGACAGAAGACCGGATGATATGGAGCGCATAACGACTCCTGAGCTGGCAAAAGTTTTTATTGAGGAACAGGTAGAGGCTGTGAAGGCCCAGGTCGGAGACGGGAAAGTCCTCCTGGCTCTTTCCGGCGGAGTAGATTCTTCAGTAGTTGCTGCTCTGCTGATCAAAGCGATCGGCAAAAAACTGACCTGCGTCCATGTCAATCACGGATTGCTCAGGAAGGGTGAGCCGGAGCAGGTTATTGAAGTGTTCAGAAACCAGATGGATGCCAACCTGATCTATGTAGATGCCACGGACCGCTTCCTGGATAAGCTGGCAGGCGTAGATGATCCTGAGCAGAAGCGTCATATCATCGGTGAGGAGTTCATTGATGTCTTCGCAGAAGAAGCACGTAAGCTGGAAGATGTTTCCTTCCTGGCCCAGGGAACGATCTGGCCTGATATCCTGGAAAGTGAAGCCGGCATCAAAGCTCATCATAATGCAGGCGGACTGCCGGAAGACATTGCTTCCCGTTTTGCCCTGGTAGAGCCTGTCAAGATCCTCTTTAAGGATGAAGTCCGCATGGTCGGCAAAGAGCTCGGCCTGCCCGACGGTATGGTCAACCGCCAGCCATTCCCCGGCCCCGGCCTCGGCGTACGCTGCCCCGGCGCGATCACACGTGACCGTCTTGCCGCTGTACGTGAGTCCGACGCGATTCTTCGCGAAGAGTTTGCAAAGAACGGTCTGGAGGGCAAAGTTTGGCAGTACTTCACCGTCGTACCCGATTTTAAATCCACTGGCGTCAAAGACGGCAAACGCACCTTTGACTGGCCTTGCATCATCCGTGCCATCAACACCACCGACGTCATGGAAGTAACCGTGGAGCATCTGCCCGCAGAGCTGATCGATCACCTCGTCGCCCGCATCACCGCAGAAGTCCCCGGCATCAACCGCGTCCTCATCGATTATACACCCAAGCCCCCCGC
>CADBQK010000416.1 GCA_902796775.1 uncultured Lachnospiraceae bacterium | reverse complement strand
GTCGGACGGAGCGATGCAAATACATAGGCCGGAATCCCGTTCTGTGCAAAAATGGCAGCAGAAAGACGGCAGAACTCCGGAGACATGTGACGGGGATCATGAGCGATCACGATCCCATCCTTCATCCTGTCCGGTGCCTTCTCCCGGATAAAATCTGCAATTCCCTGGGCTGCCCTGCCAACCGTATACCGGTTCATACGATTTGTCCCTGCACAAAGAATACCACGCAGGCCGGCTGTCCCGAAACTCAGATCCTTATAAAAGCGTTCCCGAATCTCCTTCTCATCTTCCCGGATTCCTTCCAGATCAATGCGCAGCTCGTCATCCTGGGGAAGATGCTCCATCCAGTAATCATATCTTTCTTTGAAATCCATCTGTATTCACCCGCTTTTTCTTTGCTGACACTTACCATGTTCCCGTATATTCATATTTTACTCGTAATTAAACTTCCCGTCGTTTTTCTCCTCCAGCGCACAGATTATATTGTATACAATCTCATTGCACGGGGTAGGAATCCCATACTTTTTCCCCTGACGGATAGCCTCTCCGGCAAGCATATCGACCTCCGTGTGACGTCCGGCATCCAGATCCTGCAGAGTCGAAAAACGTGCTTCTTTTTTGATAGCATTGCCCACCTTGGTCATAGCCATATTCAGCGGGATCTCGATATCCTGTGCCTTAGCCAGGGCAAACACCTCCTCGCGAAGCATCGTGCGCACCCGGTCTACATATTCACTGTCAAAATAGCCGCCCATACCGCAGCCGATGATCGCCTGCGGAAGGTTCTCGGCCACATTCAGGGCAAATTTGGACCACAAATCCACTTTAATGTTTTCACTGATATGATAGCACAAAGGGGTATTGTCAAAGAGCTCAGCGATTGCAGCGACCATATCTGCCTGGTTAAGCAGATCTGTTGAACCGTTCGAAGGATTTTCCCCAAAGTAGATGCCCATCATTCCTGCAGGGGCTTTAAAGCGGATCCCGTCCGCAGTACGGGCAGATGCAATCTTGATAATGGAATAGACCAGATGCTCCATACCTACCTTGGCGCCGATCCTCTCTTCACTGTCGATCCCGTTCAGCAGACTCAGGACGATCGTATTATCCGCCACAACTTTATCAATCTTTTCGATCACGGAATCCAGGGAACCATATTTCACGCAGACGATCACAAGATCCGTCCCTCTGGCCTCCTCAGGGCTCACCACCTGCAGATCATAATGCTGATCATTGATCATCAGCCCATCCCGGCGAAGCTTTTCGGCACGATCTCCCTCAGCGATCACTTTCAGATTACTGCCCAGCTTCTCGCTCAGGCCCCAGATCATATAGGCGCCGATTGCGCCTGCTCCATAAATACATACATCCTGAATCTTCATCTTCCGTGGTCTCCTTTCCCTTTCCCGGAATCATCTGCTATTTGAACTTAAATCAATCATGCCACCATTCATACTTCCTGTCAAGAAAAACCCCTGCCCTATTCAAGGCAGGAGCTGTACAAGTGTCCCGATAACGGGCATTGTGAGAATTGAAAAAAGCATTGTCAGGAAGGCAAGCTGCGAGGTCTTTTCCACGCCGTTTCCATAGTTCTGCGCGAACATGCTGACCGTTCCGGCCATCGGAGTTGAAAACGCAATCACAAATGTGGATACGATCAGCGGGGACAGATGGAAAGGCATCAGCAGAACCAGCGCAAGCAGCGGTGTACCAAGCAGCTTGAGAAATGTCACAAGCAGATAATCGCTGTTCCGAAACATGCCCTGGATCGGAACATGTGCCATCTGAAGGCCGATCACAAGCATGGCCATGGAGGAATTCGCATTTCCCAGCAGGGTAACCGTTCTCATGATCGGCCAGGGAAGCTGCCACCCCGTCACGATGAGCAGCAGGCCGATCAGGAAACAGGGCACGATCGGATTGATAAACACTTTTCGGATATTCATCTGCCCGGAAATCGTCCCTGCGCAGTGGGACCACAGAAGCAGGTTCTGTGTCACGATAATAATGGAAAGATAGGCAACTGCGGTATCTCCCAGCACCATCTGGATCAGGGGGATTCCCATAAACCCCATATTCCCGTAAATCGCTGCGCTTCGCAGCACTGCTGCCGATGCTTTATCCCTTCCCCTGAAGAACAGCTGGACAAGAGCAATGAACAGGAAGTGTATGGCAAGTGTCATGACGATCAGCAGCAGAAACTCCCTGAGCATACCCTCTTTATAACCATTCACCATGGCATCCAGAAGGCAGCAGGGATTAATCACGTAGAGCAGAAACAAGGTGATCTGCGATGCTCCCGTCATATCTGCTTTATGCAGCCTGCCAAACAAAAACCCTATGCCGATCATGATAAACAGGATCATGACCTGCTGGAATACTGTAAGAAATAGTGCCAGCATCTGCGTCTCCTTAGGAAGTATTCAAGTGATTGAACTGTTTCTGCCTGCTGTTTAAGAAACCTCTTTTCGGGGATCTCCCCGGTCTACTACGACTCTGCAGCCGACAGTGGCCATCCTGTTAGCCAGGCATCCTTTGCACTGAGCGGACTCATCCCCGGTACAGATTTTGTCATTATACAGCAGATATTTCCTGCGCACGGAAACAGGAGACAGGTTTGGCATAACGACGTTGGCACCTGCCTGTACGCCCATTTCCCGTCCGAGGGGATGTATGGTCCCCAGAGCCGTCGTAGCCGGCAGCAGCACGTTCGGCAGGATCAGCCGGACGATCGACAGGAAATACAGGGTCATGTCCAGTGTTCCCGCGGGATACTCCCTGAAGGGAGTGTCTTCATGCGGTATGAATGGCCCCATACCGCACATGTCGGGGCGGAAAGTCTCCAGGAATTTCAGATCCGCAGCCAGTGACTGCAGCGTCTGCCCAGGTGATCCGAGCATCATGCCGGCACCCACGGCAAAACCGATCTCCCGCAGATCATTCAGACATTGCATGCGGCGCGAAAATGACATGACCGGAGGATGCATCTTCCGGTAATGCTCCGCATCAGCAGTCTCATGACGAAGAAGATATCTGTCTGCTCCGGCGTCAAAATATCTCTGATAGCTTTCTCTGCTCTTCTCCCCGATGGATAATGTAATGGCGCAGTCCGGATGAGCACTCTTGATTCCTTTTATAATACCGCAGATGATCTCATCGGTAAAAAACGGGTCCTCTCCGCTCTGAAGAACAATCGTACGGTACCCCAGATCATATCCCTCCCTTGCACAATCCAGGATTTCCTCAGGGGTCAGTCTGTAGCGCTCGCATTTTGCATTTCCGGCACGAATCCCGCAATAGTAGCAGTTGTTTTTGCAGTAGTTGCTGAACTCGATGAGACCGCGGACAAAGATATCCCTGCCGTACACAGCATCAGCCGCAGCTCGTGCCTTCGGGGCAATGTAGTCCCGGGCTTCCCGGCTGTTATGTGCGATCAGATACTGATAGTCCTCAAAGGAGAGAGAGTGCTCTGTTTCCAGAGTATCAATCAGTTGTTTGGTTTTCATGTCAAGCATATTCATCTGCCTGCTTTCTCGTTTTCCCTGACTATGGGATTATAGTTGAAGGCTGCATGTGGATATCCCATGACATCTGCCCGTGCTTCGCAAAATTGATGAATGGCTGGTTGTATGTTTCTGATTTTTACCGACACGGTTTTTGCAGGGCATTGGCAGTTCCCTGCATCAGCAGATTCTGGGGAGAAGTTCTCCGGTCGGTCTGGAGAGCATTGTCTCGGCACCGATCTCAGTACGGAGGATGACACTGCCGGGCATTTCATCGGTAACTTCCCCGATGACAGCTGCGTTTTCAGAGTTGGGGCATGCCCGCAGAGCCTCAACAATAGCCGGAGCATGCTCCTTCGGCGCAAAGATGACCAGGCGGCCTTCACACGCCAGATAAAGCGGCTCCAGCCCCAGCATACCGCACACGCCGCGCACACCATCCTGTACGGGAATGGATTCGGTATTCAGACGGATACCTACATGGCTCTGCTCTGCAATCTCATACAGTACCGTACCGACACCGCCTCTGGTCGCATCACGAATTACATGGATATCCTTTGTAGCTGCTGCCATAGCTTCCACATTTGCCCACAATGGCGCACAGTCACTGGTCACATCTGCCTCGATCCCAAATTCATT
>CADBQK010000415.1 GCA_902796775.1 uncultured Lachnospiraceae bacterium | reverse complement strand
GAAGAAGATATTTTCAGGGAGATTGTTTCTTCTGATCACAGCACGTACAATCTCTTCCGGGGAAGTATACGGGGAGTCGGCAATAATTCCCTTTACAGCATCCGGAAGAGGACGCTCTGCTGCCATAAGGACAGTGGATGCACCCATCGAAACACCTGAGAGGAAGAGAGGCGTTTCCTTTCCAAAACGGGTCTGCAAATAGGAAATCCAGTCCAGGATATCAAAGCGTTCCCTGATGCCGAACGACAGCGTATGGCCATCGCTTCTGCCGTGTGCACGCATGTCGATAAGAAGAGAGTTTATACCGTTTTCGCGGGCAATCTTGTTGGCACCGCACATGTCCCGGATACCTCCGCTTCTGTATCCGTGGGCCTGGATCATGACGGGGGCGCCGTCGCCGATATGCAGATAGCGTGCGCGCAGCAGCAGGCCGTCTCTCGAGCGGATCTCCACAGTCTCAAATGGCTGCTGCTCCATCTCAGCTACCAGGGCTTTCATCTGATCGTGATAGGGGATATATCCTTTTGCTTCGGGAAGACGAACAGGCTGCTTTTTCTGCCTGGAGGTGCACCCGATCGCTCTCGCATACAGTGCATGCAGGAAAATGAGATACAAAACGGCAAAAATGATCAGAATTGTAATAATGATTTGTACTATCATGGCGTTCACACTATAACATACGAGGAAAAATTGCACAATCTGATACACAGATAATAAAAGCCGCCGTGTGCTTTGGGAAGAGAAAAGAGGAAATATCCATGGCTATAGCTGCAAACATTGCAATCATCCTATGTGAGGTACTGGGTCTTGCCAAAAGCTGGAAGGAACGGTCTGTCAGGGTGTTTCAGTATTACACACAGCTTTCCAACTTTGTTGCGCTGGCGGCTTCCATTGTGTTTCTGCTGAACGGACCCGGCGGAGTTTCCATGTATCTCCGGTATCTTGCAGCCTGTATGCTGACCATGACATTTCTGGTCACAGCCTGTATTCTGGTACCGGGAGGAGGCGGACTCAAAAAACTGATGTTTTCCGGAAATGGCCTGTATCACCATCTGATCATTCCGATTCTTTCCCTGATTTCCTATATCTGTTGGGAACCACACACAGACGTATGGCTGTTTCCATCTCTGACAACGTTGGTTTATGGGGTGATTATGATGATTCTGAACGGAATGGGAAAGGTGGATGGGCCTTATCCGTTTTTCAGGGTCAGACACCAGAGTCCTGCGGCTACGGTGTTGTGGACGCTGCTGCTTTTCGGTATTATCGCGGGAAGTTCCCGGTTGATCGCAAAGATTGCTTAAGAAGACGGCAGGGATTATAAAGTAAATAATATTGTACGGTCTATTTTGCCGAAGATGGCAGGATAGACCGTTTATTTTGCTTATCTGTATCTGTATTTCGTCAGACTCTGAGCCTACAATTAGTGTAACACGAGGAAAACAGAAAAAGGAGGGCAAGGTTATGAAAAACAAAGGCGGTGTTATTGTTCTGGCTATTCTGGTACTGCTGATCCTTTCGCCGATTGATGCGATCCCGGATTTCATACCGCTTGTCGGATTTTTGGACGATATCCTGTACGGACTTGGCATCGCGGCAGGTGTATTGAAAATGCTCAGCGAGAGACGTGCATACTCCGAGCCGGAAGAGGTCATCGATGCACAGCAGTGGGATAACTGCAGACGGTAAGCGTTTGTGATGTAATTTGCAGAAGAATTCCAGGAGGGCTGCCCGCATTTATTTACGGGCAGCCCTCATTCATGAACCATGCTTCTTATCGCTGTTTTCAGGATTGCAGCCGGGTCAGCTCCTCTCCGTTGATGGAACCGGAGATAATTTTCTGGTCGATCCACAGGCGAAGAGAGTCGGCACTGGCAGAGATCTTTTCGAGTTCTTTCTGAATTTGCGCAAAGTCTTTCAGCTCAGAGTCGTCTATAGTTCCGTCTGCCGTGATATCAATGAGCCGTTCCTTTTTGTTGTTCAGCGAGTTCAAAAGGGAAAGCATTTCAAGCACGATCTCGGGGAGCGTTTTTTCTTTGACCGGAGGTACATATTTCTGACCGATCGGACAGTCTTCTGAGCAGAAGTGATTGCACAGGGATGGACTCCTGTACGCAGATGCCATACACAGAATATCTTCCGGATAAGGCAGGATTTTTTCACTCTCTATTTTTTCAATTCGGCTTTCAGAAATACCTGTCAGTTCACTTGCTTCCGCTCGTGTCAGGTCCAGCGCCTCGCGGGTTTCCAAATATATGTTTTTGTTTTTTCTGGATGATTTTTTCGGCATGCAGATCTCCCGTTTTCTTTATTCTG